>NZ_SHKN01000002.1:0-300000 GCF_004217115.1 Ancylomarina subtilis
TTAAAGGGTCGTTGGAGACGACAACGTTGATAGGTTGCAGATGTAAAGGCAGTGATGTCAAAGTCGAGCAATACTAATTACCCATAAGCTTATGAGTGCTGAGGTCCATGGTTGGATTCTTAATGAAGTTTACAACTACTTTTTTTTCAATATGTCTATGATATTTGTTGACAGCTAGTGCACAGCACCAAGCGATAGTTAACTGAAGATTTCAGGTATCTATAGCAATGGGGTTCCACCTCTTCCCATCCCGAACAGAGAAGTTAAGCCCATTAGCGCCGATGGTACTGCCGAAAGGTGGGAGAGTAGGTCGATGCCAACCTTTAAGCGTCTTATTCCTCATGGAGTAAGACGCTTTTTTTATGCCCAAAACTTAAAAGAAAGCATTACGAATTGTTCCTCCCCGCTGGTTTCAGCAGAATTTTACTCGTACAGGCTTTATCATATCCTATATCTTAATAAGTCAGTCCTGCTCAGGATTATATTTTCAGGTACTATAGCAATGTGCTTCCATCTCTTCCCGCAACAATTCCCGGGAACAGAGAAGTTAAGCCTGCATTCCCGATCCATCGGGAATGGTACTGCCGAAAGCTTGGAGAACCGAGCGCAGCGAGCTCATGAACACCAGAAATTTTATGAGTGAATAATAGTCGATGCCAACCTTTAAGCGTCTTATTCCTCATGGAGTAAGACGCTTTTTTTATGCCCAAAACTTAAAAGAAAGCATTACGAATTGTTCCTCCCCGCTGGTTTCAGCAGAATTTTACTCGTACAGGCTTTATCATATCCTATATCTTAATAAGTCAGTCCTGCTCAGGATTATATTTTCAGGTACTATAGCAATGTGCTTCCATCTCTTCCCGCAACAATTCCCGGGAACAGAGAAGTTAAGCCTGCATTCCCGATCCATCGGGAATGGTACTGCCGAAAGCTTGGAGAACCGAGCGCAGCGAGCTCATGAACACCAGAAATTTTATGAGTGAATAATAGTCGATGCCAACCTTTAAGCGTCTTATTCCAATCAGGAGTAAGACGCTTTTTTTATGGACTAAAGTCAAATAACCTATACGAATTAGTCTTCGCAGAAATCTTTCCTGACTAGATAACCAATCTATTGTGAGTCTTAAAATGCAGAGTTAATCTTTTAAACCTCTATGATAAATTCATTTTTGTATACTTGCATTTTGATTCGAAGGTTGAGTTTTACTGTTTCAATTCGGAATTGTTGAAATTCATTGCATAAAAAAAGAGACCATCTAAAAAGATAGTCTCTCTAATATTGTTTTGAATAAACTCTAGAATTGATCCTCGATAACCAGACTAAGAATATCGCTAAGTTCACGATTCATCGCTTTAACTTGTTTAGGAATAAAGCTATTTGCAGTCATACCAGGAATGGTATTTGCTTCGAGCATGTATATTTCATCGTTTTTAATGATATAATCAATTCTAACAATTCCCTTACATTTTAAAGCATCATAGATTTTTGAAGTAAGACTTTGAATTTTATCTGTTAGTTCCGCTGATATTCTGGCAGGTGTTATTTCTTCTGCCATTGTTGGATCATACTTAGCTTCAAAATCGAAAAATTCATTTTTAGGAACGACTTCGGTAATCGGAAATACAATTTCTTCTTTGCTCGTTTTTACAAGGCCACAAGTTACTTCCAATCCTTCGATGAATTCTTCTATGATGACTTCGTTGCCTTCGTTAAAAGCTTTTAAAATGGCGTTTTCAAGTTCATGAAATTGATTAACTTTTGATATACCAAAGCTGGAACCATCCGCATTGGGTTTAACGAAACAGGGTAAACCAACGGTTTGTTCGATTAATTTACAATCGAATTTTTCATTTTTCTTAAGAAGTATTGATTTTGCAAACTGATAGCCTAAAGCTTTCAGATATGTGTTGCAAGCGTGTTTGTTAAAAGTTAAAGAACTACTTAATACATCGCAAGTCGAATGTGGAATATTCATCAAGCTAAAATACCCTTGTAATATACCATTCTCACCAGGTGTTCCGTGAATAGCGATATAAGCAAAATCGAATTTAATTTTGTTGGCAGCAACTGTAATACTGAAATCATTCTTGTCAATATCATACTGATGATCTTCAAGATTGACTTTCCAATTTTGCCCTCTAAAAACAGCAAGATAAACCTGATATTGTTTTTTATCAAGTGTGTTGAAAATGTGCTGCGAAGTTTGCATTGATATCTCAAACTCGGCAGAATCTCCTCCGGCAATTATTAGGATATTTCTCTTCATAAATTTTATACAAACAGTTAGTTATTCTTCACGCATTGATGTGTATTCTCTCCACTTGGTGATAAGTGTTGCCATATCTTCAGGAATTTCAGAGTCAAACGAAATATATTCGTTGGTAGCTGGATGAATGAATCCTAGCGTTTTTGCGTGCAGAGCCTGACGTGGACAAATTTTGAAACAGTTTTGTACGAATTGCTTGTACTTTGTAAATGTTGTTCCTTTTAAAATTTGATCTCCGCCGTAATCCGCATCATTGAAAAGTGGATGTCCGATGTGTTTAAAGTGGGCACGAATCTGATGCGTACGGCCTGTCTCAAGAACACATTCTACTAAATTAACATAACCAAGTCGTTCTAAAACGCGATAGTGTGTCACAGCGTGCTTGCCATATTCTCCGTTAGGGAAAACATCCATGACCTTCCGATTTTTCAAATTACGACCAATATGACCTGTAATTGTTCCTTCATCTTCTTCCATATTTCCCCAAACCAATGCACGGTATTTACGATCGCTGGTTTTGTTGAAAAACTGCAGGGCAAGTTTCGTCTTAGCCTCTTCGTTTTTAGCGATTACGAGGATACCTGAGGTGTCTTTGTCGATACGATGAACCAAACCTGGACGCGGATCTGTTGAATTAAACAGAGGCAAATTCTTAAGATGAAAGGCTAAGGCATTCACCAGTGTCCCTGAGTAGTGCCCATATGACGGGTGTACCACCATGCCTGGATTCTTATTCACAATAATGAACGAATCATCTTCGTAAACAATATTCAAAGGAATATCCTCAGCAATAATTTCGATTTCTCGTGGCGGATAGCTCAGTACGATTGTGACAACATCATGTGGCTTTACCTTGTAGTTGCGTTTCACAACAACATCGTTGACAAAAATATTGCCGTTATTGGCTGACTCTTGAATTTTATTTCGCGATGCATTTTGCATGCGATCAACCAGGTATTTGTCAATTCTTAATGGCGTTTGGCCAGGATCGACTTCAAAACGGAAATGTTCGAAAGCTTCCTGATTTGGATTTTCATCCCCAATATTATCGAATTCTAAATTTTCTTCTTCTTGCATTATATCTAATTCTGTATAATCTATTTCAATAACTGACTTTCAAAATACGCTTTAGCATCTTTTATTTTGATACTGTCAGTCGTCAACCAAATATTGATTCTGCTACCTGGTGCAATCTTGGAGTTCTCATCATAAGCATTTGATTGCTGATAAACCTGTGCATTCAATGAATCCGATAAGTTTCTCACCGAATTGTCGAAATTCACTCGTCCAATATTTAAATTTGATAGTATGATACGCTCTTGTGCATCAGCGTAATATTTTCCGATTAATTCCGGAGTTCTTACTTTCACGTTTTTCCCTTTTCCCAAAACGAGATCGATGCTTGATCCTTTATCAATTAAATCGCCCTGTTTAATTGAATCACCTTTAAATTTGGGGTATAAAACCAGATTGTAGTAGTCGTAATCGACGTAATCGAGCGTGCCAATTTTAAAACCATTGGTGATTAATATTTCGTAGGCCTGTCTAAATGAATTGGCAACCAAATTCGGGAATCTGACTTGTTCCGGTTTTTGTGAATTGATGGTTAAAAATAAATTTCGATTGCGTTTTACCAAGGCGTTTGCTTTTGGACTTTGGTCGAGAATGCAACCAGCAGGTAGGTTGGGATTGTAAACCGAGTCGTAAACGGTATAGCGTAATTTCGTTTCTTTTATTAGGTCTGTGCCTTTCTCTAAACTAAGGCTATATAGGTTTGGAACTTTAATTTCTTCACCATGATTGGTGTATAAACTTAAGCTTTGTAGGGTAATCCACAAGAGGGCTCCGGTAATAAGAATTGAGAGACCCAGGTGTTTATAGAAGGTTTTGCTTTTTAAAAATTGTTTCAGTCGCATATGTATCTAATTTGCTTTTTTAGTCATTTTGAGTATTCGGAATGAAAAAGTTCTCATTAAATGAATAGTTACAAAAATAAGAGAGATTTTTTGATAAATGATGGTTATGCAGGTAAATTATAAAGAATCTGATTGAGATAGATTCATTTTTATAAAAATGAGTTTACTCTCTCATAATGAAAGAGGTTCTGTTCTTGTAGCGGTATTTGTCAGTCAGGTAAAAGCAAAAAAAAAGAGCTCCCTGGGAACTCTTTAAATTTTTTCTAAGAAACATGTAAACACAAAAAAGTAAAGAATGATTCATTCTTTACTTCTTTATATTTTTGAAAGCTAATTAAGCTTTATGTCTACGCTCGCTAGAAACAGATAATTTTTTTCTGCCTTTTGCTCTTCTACGAGATAATACTGCTCTTCCGTTTGCAGAAGCCATTTTGTCTCTGAAACCGTGCTTGTTTCTTCTTTTTCTATTTGATGGTTGAAATGTTCTTTTCATCGCGAAATATTTTTATCGAATAAAGTGATTATATGCGTTGATTTTGGTCTGCAAAAATAAGTATTTTTTTTATCTGGCAAAAGATTAAACCGAAATAATTTGGTTTAAAGTGTCATATGGACAACCTTTTTTGTCTCAAAGAAGTCCTCAGTAAAGAAATCCGTGCAATTGTAGAGGCTTATTTTTTTTCCATATGGCTTGATTTCTGCCTCAAAATCGCCCCCTTTTATATATATGATTCCGTTTGGTAGTGCGTTTTTATTTTCTGACTTACAGTTTTTCTTCACCATATTGACAAAAGCTGGGAAAGCTGTAACGGCACGACTAACTATAAAATCGTATTTGGTTTTGACTTGTTGCACACGTGTATGCTCGGCTTTTACATTTTTTAATCCCAAGGCATTTGCAACTTCTGTTACAACCTTAATTTTTTTACCAATTGAATCAACTAAATGAAAGTTGGTTTCAGGAAAAAGTATCGCAAGAGGAATGCCTGGGAATCCGCCACCCGTACCAACATCCAAAACGTTGGATCCTGGAGTGAATTGGATAACCTTCGCAATGGCTAAAGAATGCAAAACATGATGCAGGTAGAGAGAATCAATGTCTTTTCTGGAAATGACATTGATTTTATCGTTCCACTCTTTGTAAAGATCCTTAAGTTGAGTAAGCTGATTGGTCTGCTCCTCAGATAAATCTTTGAAGTATTTTAAAATTAATTCCATGCTGTAATTTATAATGCACGACAAAGATATAATTATAATTTTAGAGCAGAAAGGATATTAAATAAGCTGAAATGTATTGGGGTGTATTTTCAACACATGATGAGTTATAATCCCTGATCGCTGATATTATCGAAAAGGAGTTTCCTTGCTCTGAAAAGTTGTGCCTTTATTGTACCAATAGGAAGGTTCATTTCTTTGGCAATTTCTTCGTAAGAATATTCTTTAAAGTAGCGTAATTCAATTAAAATGCGATAACGATCCTTCAACTGACTCACCTGACGCCTCATAAACATTGCATTCTGTTTGTTTATAATCTGTTGTTCAGGCGATGGTGTTTTACTTTCGTATGAAGGGTTATCAATGTTATTGTCATCTTTTGTTTCAAATTTGATGATGTTTTTTTTCTTTTTGCGAATAAAATCGATACTGGTGTTTGTCGCTATCCGGAAAAGCCAGGTACTAAAGGCGTATTTTGTTGAATATTGATCGATATTTCGAAATGCTTTCCCAAAACATTCAAGTGTTAAATCTTCGGCATCGGTTCTGTTGTTGATTGTGCGGAGTAAAAAATAGAAAATAGCATCCTTGTACCTCAAGAACAGTTTCTCGAAAGCTTTCTGATTGCCTTTCAACGCTGCTTGTACATTTAGCAAGTCTTTTTTGGCATTATCCGATAAGTTGGAACTCTGATTCATACAAGTAGCTTATAGGGTTGATTGCAGTCGGTAAAATAAGTGATGAATAATTCTATTTTAAAGTGAAATAGTTGTGTGATAAAAGCCTGTAGATAAAATGAGCTCGGTTTATAAAGCCAAGCCTGTTGACTCAATATAGCTTAATAAGTTGAGTGTTTGTTATTCTATTTGACAAATAGAAATACATCTTAGGTAGATGTTTAGCAAAAGCTTGCCTAGGGAATTCTGATATGGCCTCACTTCCACAATTATAAATAAGTTTCAATGCCGATATTATTGTCTATATTTGCAGACTGTTTTTAAATGGGAATAAGTCGAGGTTTAAGATTTATTGACCCAATTTTACTGAAGTTGATATGGATTTTAAATTACACAATACTGACGATAGATCAGGCGCCAGAACGGGTGAATTAACTACTGATCATGGTACAATTCAAACGCCAATATTCATGCCGGTAGGAACCTTGGGTTCGGTAAAAGGCGTTCACCAAAATGAATTGAAAGAGGATATTAATGCTGAGATTATTTTAGGGAATACCTATCATTTATATTTGCGTCCGGGCTTGGATATTTTAGAACAAGCAGGAGGTTTGCACAAATTTAATGGTTGGGATAGACCCATCCTGACTGATAGTGGAGGGTTTCAGGTTTTTTCATTAGCTGAAAATCGTAAACTGACTGAAGAAGGCGCTATTTTTAGATCACACATTGATGGATCAAAACATATGTTTACGCCTGAAAATGTGATGGATACACAGCGCACCATTGGAGCTGATATCATCATGGCCTTTGATGAATGTCCTCCTGGAACGTCGAGTTATGAATATGCTAAAACATCTTTGGGACTGACTCAGCGCTGGTTAGAACGATGTGTTGATCGTTTTGATCGTACAGAAGGAAAGTATGGTTATTCACAGACTCTATTCCCTATTGTTCAGGGGTGTGTGTATAAGGATTTAAGAATAAAAGCAGCTGAGCATGCAGCCTCTTTGAACAGAGAAGGGTATGCCATTGGCGGATTGGCTGTAGGTGAGCCAACACAGGATATGTACGACATGATTGATGTTGTGAATCAGGTTTTACCAGAGGATAAACCACGATATTTGATGGGGGTAGGAACGCCGATCAATATTTTGGAAGCAATTTCCCGAGGTGTGGACATGTTTGATTGTGTGATGCCAACCCGAAATGGTCGAAATGGAATGATATTCACCAGTGAAGGGACGTTAAATATGAGAAACCAGAAATGGGCAAATGACTTTTCACCACTCGATCCTAATGGAACGTCTTACGTCGATCGTTTTTATTCAAGAGCTTATGTCAGACATTTGATTCGATCGAATGAGTTGCTTGGCGGTCAGATTTGTAGTATCCATAACCTTGCTTTTTATTTGTGGCTGGTTCGTGAAGCCAGAGAACAAATTAACAAGGGAACTTTCTCTGATTGGAAGAAAGTAATGGTAGAAAAACTGGGTAGACGTTTATAAGAATAATGTTAAAAAAGCTTGATTGTGACATCTTGAGCTTGACATTTGGCTAATATGGTCTAAATTTAAGCTCGATAAGTTGCTTTTTGTTTGTTAGGATGGGGCTATCTCGGATAAAAAGCAGAAAATAAAAAACCGATATAAAGGATGTTTGGGAAATTAGATTTATATATCATTCGAAAGTTTTTGGGAACTTTCTTCTTTGCAATAATCTTGATCATTAGTATCACAATCATTTTTGATTTTTCAGAAAAGATTGACAATTTTATTGATAAAGAAGCACCTTTTAAAGCTGTTATTTTTGATTATTACGTCAATTTTATCCCCTATTTCGCTAACCTGTTTAGTGCTTTATTTACATTTATCTCGGTTATTTATTTTACCTCTAAAATGGCTTACGATACCGAGATTATTGCGATTCTGAGTTCCGGAGTGAGTTTTAAGAGACTGATGTTTCCTTATTTTATATCGGCTTTGATCATTGGGATTTTTTCTTTTTTCCTCAGTAATTTCATTATCCCTCCTGCCAATGCCAAGCGATTAGAATTCACGGATACATATTTAAAAAAACGATTTGTAAATAAGGAACGAAATATTCATCGCCAGATTGAACCGGGTTTATTTATTTATATGTCAAACTTTGAAACGTCCAGTAAAACCGGATATAAGTTTTCACTAGAGAAGTTTGAAGGGAAACAATTGGTTTCAAAACTAACATCACGTTCTATTAAATGGAATGAAGATAAGGAGAAGTGGACCATTAAAGATTATTTTATCCGTAATATAGATGGGGAAAAAGAGAGTTTTGAAAAGGGTAGATCCATTGATACGCTTTTAAATTTTGGACCTGAAGAATTTAGCAGACGTACAGATGTCGTTGAAGCCATGAATATGTTTGAGCTTGATGATTTTATTGATGAGCAGATTATGAGGGGAGATAGCAATATCAGTGCGTATAAAATTGAAAAATTCCGACGCATAGCCAATCCTTTTTCAGCATTTATCCTGACTTTAATAGGGGTGTCTTTAGCCTGTAGAAAAGTAAGAGGAGGGATGGGTTTACATCTTGGAATAGGTTTAGCCTTGAGTTTTTCATTTATTCTTTTCCAGCAAATTTCTACGGTTTTTGCCACAAATGGAAGCATGGATCCATTGTTGGCAGTCTGGTTACCCAATATTCTTTTTTCCTTTATTGCAGCCTACCTTTATCGGGTTGCTCCTAAGTAAACCTATTCTAAATAATGTCTGTTAAAGATCTTGCTTTCCTACTGAAAAAGCGGTAATTTAGCCTGTTGGTTATTTGTGATGGGGTTCGTTAATTTTTTTGTAGAACAAAAAATGAGTATCCTTGCAGACTATATTGATAAGATATTCGATCTGAAATTTAATTATCTGTTCGAATTGATTTATAATTGGACCACTCCAAAACGGGTGTGTCTTTACCCTAAATGAACAATCAGTCCGTGTTTATTTTCTTTTAAATCTAAAGAAGATGAATGGGGCATGTTTTGTGCTTTAGCGGTAAAATGTTAAAGTTTGGACAAACTTGAAATACAACTAAATGTATACTCGAAAGTATACGGTTTTTAACTAAATGTACGTAATATGTCATTGAAACGAAACATTCTTGATCTGAGAAAGAGAAAAGAAAAAGTGCTTCAAGGTGGTGGCGAAAAAGCTATCCAGAAGCAAGTTGCAATGGGTAAATTGACTGCGCGTGAGAGAATTACATCAATTGTTGATGAAGATTCTTTCCATGAATATGATTTATTCGTTGAGCACGAAGCCCGCGACTTTGGCATGGAGAAGAAACAACTTCATGGTGATGGAGTTATCATTGGAACCGGAACGATTTATGGTCAGCCTGTCTGTCTTTTTGCACAGGACTTTACTGTAGCTGGTGGTTCTCTTGGTCTGATGCATGCACGTAAAATTACAAAAATCATGGATCATGCATTGAAAATGCGTGTGCCTTTGATTGGTATTAACGATTCGGGTGGAGCTCGTATTCAGGAAGGTGTGAATTCACTTGCTGGTTATGGTGAAATCTTTTTCCGTAATACTTTGGCATCGGGAGTTATTCCTCAATTGTCAGTTATTCTAGGTCCTTGTGCTGGTGGAGCCGTTTATTCTCCTGCCCTTACCGACTTTGTGTTTGTAGTAGAAAACATTTCCAAAATGTTTATTACCGGTCCTGAGGTAATAAAAACTGTTTTAGGTGAAGAAATAAGTATGGAAGAACTTGGTGGTGCGAAAGTACACAGCGAGATCACCGGTAATGCTCATTTCTATGCGCTAAACGAGCTTGAATGCTTTGAGCAAATCAAGAAACTACTTACATTCATCCCTTGGCACAACGAGAAGAAAGCACGTCCTTTCCCTCCAAAACCACCTAAGGCTGAATACAAAATTGAAGAAATTGTTCCTCACGATCCAACTCAACCTTACGATATCCGTAACGTCATCAGAGCGATTAGTGATGATTCTGACTTCTTTGAAGTAATGGAAGGCTTTGCACGTAACATTGTTATCGGTTTCGGTCGTATGAACGGTGAGACTGTTGGGTTTGTGGCAAATCAACCACTGGTACTAGCTGGTGTACTTGATTGTGACTCATCTGATAAAGCAGCGCGTTTTATTCGCTACTGTGATGCCTTTAATATTCCTTTGGTAACGCTTGAGGATATGCCAGGTTACTTACCAGGTGTTGATCAGGAGCATGCAGGTGTGATTCGTCATGGTGCGAAAATTCTTTATGCATACTCAGAGGCTACTGTACCTAAAATTACTGTGATTGTGCGTAAGGCATATGGTGGAGGTTATATCGCTATGAACTCTCGTCATATGAAAGCTGACTTCATGTTTGCTTGGCCAACTGCTGAGATTGCTGTAATGGGACCTGAAGGAGCTGCTAACATCATCTTTAGAAAAGAGATTATGTCAGCTGAAGATCCTGAAGCGATGCGTCAGGAAAAAGTTGCAGAATATAAGGAGAAGTTCGCTAACCCTTATGTGGCTGCTGCCAAAGGTTATATCGATACAGTTATTGAGCCGGAAGAGACCCGTAAAATGTTGTTACACTCTCTTGAGGTGTCTATGAACAAAGTTGATAGAAGACCAAGTAAAAAACACGGTATTCCTCCATTTTAAATCGAATTGATTATGAGCAATTTAAAAGAGTTCAACATTGATGGAACCATCTATACAACAGAGGTGCCGGAAAGTGTTGCGAATAGAAAGAAATGGGAAAGACCAAATCCGAACCATATTAAATCTTTTATTCCAGGAACAATTGTTGAGATTTTCGTGAAGGAAGGACAAGAAGTTAAAGAAGGTGAATGCCTTATGATTCTTCAGGCAATGAAGATGAAAAATAAAATTTTGATGCCTTTCGATGGAATAATCGAAAAAATAAACGTTAGCGTTGATGAGAAAGTGCCAAACCGTTTGGTGATGGTTGAGATTAAAGCTTAATTTTCTTCGTTTAACAAGCTATATAAAAAGGCTGTTCTCTTTATTGAGGACAGCCTTTTTTTTGTTGATTCAGCTAGCTCAATTGAAATTGATATTCTATAAAATATATTATTTTCATTATAGGTTATTTACATATTGCAAAACAATATGTTTATCTTTCGAGCTTTAATTATTGATGCTTTAAAATTTGAAAAAACATGAAAATTATTAAATACCTTGGAATCAGCATAGCTGCAATAATTGTTTTGTTTTTAATATCCTTTGTAATAACACTAGCTTCTAGTGAAAGTACTGAAGAGAATATTGAATTAGAACGAATTACCATTACTGAGCCGACCAAGTCCTTTATGGAAGTGGAATTAAAATCCCCTGGAAAAGATCCCTACATTGTAGGGAAATGTAATTTCCCTGATAGTACAAAGTTTTCGATATCTATAATAGATGAAGGATCTGTAATAGGGGGGGGAGCTGTATGGGTTGATAATGGAGAATTTTTATTTTCATTTACAGAAAAAATGATTAATTCAGATAGTCTTTCTATTACTTGTACAAAGCATGAAAACTTTCACAGTCCAAATTTATTAGATCAATTAAAGTTAATCGATCAAGAAATTTATCAGATAAAGTATAAATTTTGTATGCTGGATTTAAAAAGAAAATTTTATCAAAAGTTGTTTGAATACGAAGCACCTCAGAACTTAAACATGAAAACTGTTAAAGTAGAGGATTGGATTCAAAAATACGATTATGCCACAAACGGGATTTGGAAAAGAAAGAATATTAAAATTAAGGCTGATCCATCAATAGGAAAGGACGAAATTACAAAGCAAATGAAACATCTGATGATTGAAGAATTGGTGAAAGATGCCACAGTAATAGGTGTAAGTGCGAATTTATGTGATCAGGAAGGTTATACTCGGTGGAGACTTGTATTTGCCCCCAATGGAGATTGGGGACAAGTAGAGTTCGAAAGTTATTCAGACTACAAATTGGTTACTGAGAAAATATACTAATTGAACAAAGAAGCAAAGCCCTTTATTTAAGGCTTTGCTTTTTTTATTAGACTATTAAAATTGTTCTTGCCAGCAAAATTGTTTTTTCCACTGCAGCAAAATTTGGGGCTCATCTTTAAAAATTCCAAACATACTAGAACCACTACCCGACATGGCTGCATAAACAGCGCCTTGTTCGTAAAGTTCTTTTTTTATCTCAGCTAATTGTGGGTGTTTTGGAAAAATGCTCGCTTCAAAATCATTTTTGATCGTTGCTTTCCAGTTTTCGATGGGTTGTTGTATTAAGTCTCTCAGAGAAATTTCTGTTTTTTTAGGGGTAATATTGGCATAAGCTTCAGGCGTGCTGATATGAATATCCGGTTTAATCAGTAGAAAATAATAGCCCTTTAAGTCAAGTTCGATTGTTGTGAGTTTTTCGCCTTTTTCAATTGCAAAAGCGGGTTTGTTTTTGATAAAAAAGGCACAATCGCTTCCCAGTTGGCTCACCAATTCCTCCATTTCAAAATCAGTCATTTTTAGATCGAATTTCTGATTCAACAGTTTAATCATATAGGCCGCATTGGCCGATCCGCCACCTAGTCCGGCACCAAATGGAATGCTTTTATGCAGGTGAATATCCTGAGCAGGGAAATTGTATTTTGCTCGGATTAAATTATAAGCTTTTACAACAATGTTTTCGCTGGGATCAATATCAATTGGAATTCCAGAAGCTGAAAATGTGTAGTCAGTATCTTCTTTTGAGTCGGCAATTTCAATGGCATCGCGCATGCCAATGGGAAAAAAGACGGTTTCAATATTATGAAAACCATCGGGTCTTTTTTCAACAATATTTAAACCGATATTTATTTTAGCATTCGAGTAAGTCAGCACAAGCGAGAGAGTTTTGTTAATAAGTTGGAAAAACAAAAATACAGCTTTTATATAAATTGGGAATTCAAAGGTCGGATTTTTATTTTCTATAAGTATCTTTGCTGATTATAAAATTAAAAGCACTTTAATAATTTTGGATACGGAATTTTTGTGTTCTTAAATTTTATAAGTTTATAAAAAAAATACAGCTTCGGTGAATTAAATCAACTGAGGCACAAGTGATATACGAGTATGGCAGAAACGAAGAAATACACACCCAAAGCAAAAAAGAATCAGTTGTCAGAACATGGACAAGTGCCACCCCAGGCTGTTGAATTAGAGGAAGCCGTTTTGGGTGCTATCATGTTGGAGAAGGATGCCATTATTGCAGTGGGCGATCTTCTGAAGGCTGATAGTTTTTATAAACCTGCCCATCAAAAAATATTTAAGGCCATCATGAGTCTCTCCTCAAAGGAGGAACCCATTGATATCTTAACGGTGACTGAGGAGTTGAAGCGACAGGATGACTTGGAGAGTTGCGGGGGGCCTTTTTATGTATCTCAGCTGACTTCAAGAGTCGCGAATGCAGCTCATATTGAGCATCACGCTCGTATTATTGCTCAGAAATTCATTCAGCGGGAATTGATTCGTGTGTCGTCTGAAATTCAGAGTTCTGCTTTTGATGAAAGTATCGATGTTGCTGATCTTTTAGATCAGGCCCAGCAGGATGTTTTTGATATTGCTGAAGGGAATATCAAGAAAGAATCAGCTCATATTCGTCCATTGGCCGATGAAGTTATCGATCAGATTATTGCAGCCAGTAAGCGAGAAGATGGTTTGAGTGGAGTGCCTTCGGGCTTTACCGCTTTGGATCGGATTACTTCGGGTTGGCAAAAATCCGACCTTGTTATTATAGCTGCACGTCCGTCTATGGGTAAGACAGCCTTTGTTTTGTCCATGACTCGAAATATGGCTGTGGAGCATAAAGCACCTATTGCGATTTTCTCGCTTGAGATGGGGGGCGACCAGTTGGTTAAACGTATGATCTCTTCTGAAACCGAGTTGGGATCAGAAAAGCTTCGTAATGGTCGATTGGCTGATCACGAATGGGAACAGCTGCATACCAAGATTAAAGGCCTGATTGATGCGCCTATTTATGTGGATGATACACCGGGTTTATCAATTTACGAGTTGCGTTCTAAATGTAGACGTCTGAAAGCCAAGCACGATATTGGTTGTGTAATTATTGACTACCTTCAGTTGATGACAGCAGGTTCCGATATGCGAGGCAATCGTGAGCAGGAGGTCTCTTTAATTTCCCGTCAACTTAAGATTATTGCTAAGGAATTGAATATTCCGGTTATTGCACTTTCGCAGCTGAATCGTGGTGTGGAACAACGTACAGGTGATGCTAAAAAACCAATGCTATCTGATCTTCGTGAATCGGGAGCGATTGAGCAGGATGCCGATATGGTCCTGTTTATCCACCGACCAGAGCGTTATGGGATTACCGAGGATGCTGAAGGAAATTCTTTGATTGGAATTGCTGATATTATCATAGCCAAACACCGTAATGGTGCCGTGGGTGAAATTCAGTTACGATTCCGTAATCAATTGGCTCGATTTATGGATTTGGAGGGAGAAAGTCCTGATGCATTTGGTCATGACAATGTCGTTGCTCAGACTTTTGGTTCGAGTATGAATGAAGAGCCTGTTGGTTATGACGATCCGAATGCAGGTTTGCACGCTGGGGTTGATTTTGATGAGGCTCCACCTTTTTAGATTATGATTGCAGTCAGGTGTTGTCAATTAATCTCAAAACGATTTAAATATTATTTGATTATGAGCTTTGTTAAGAGAGTTGTTTGTTTCTTTTTTCTTCTCATCACAATACCTGCTTTTTCGGCGAATCTACTCATCCCAATGGATGAAACTCAAAAGAACCATCTCAAATCATATGGAATCGCATTTTGGGTTTTGCAGCAGAATCAGGATATCCACTGGTTGCTGAATTATCGGGGGGGGAGCTTTCTGTTACCATTTAGTCCGGAGATTAAATCTGAATGTCAAATCCGAGGTGTTAGTTTTGAAGTGGTCAGTGATGCACAATCAACACTGATTTTTGATGAAATTGCCAATCCGGAAGTCAATATGGATGCGGTTAAGCTGCAAAAACCTCCCAGAATGGCTGTTTATTCACCTCAAGGGAAAAAGCCCTGGGATGACGCCGTGACACTCGCCTTGACTTATGCTGAAATTCCTTATGATTTGGTTTACGATGACGAAGTGATGCAAGGAAAGCTGACTCGGTACGATTGGTTGCATTTGCATCATGAAGATTTCACAGGACAGTTTGGGAAATTTTATGCCGGATACCGAAATTTAAAATGGTATAAGGATGAAGTGCGGGATAATTTGGAGAAAGCCAATCGTTATGGGTTTACAAAGGTTTCTGATCTAAAGCTGGCTGTTAGCTTAAAAATAAAGGCTTTTGTAGAGGCTGGAGGTTTTTTATTTGCCATGTGTTCTGCCACGGATACCTTCGACATTGCTCTATCTGCAGAGCACACTGATATTTGTTCGCATCAGTTTGATGGTGACCCTATGGACGAAAATGCACAAAAGAAACTTGAATTTAAGAACACCTTTGCTTTTGAGAATTTTACCTTAGAGAAGAATCCTTTGGTTTATGAGTTTTCTGATATTGATGTCACGCAAACCCGTAAGGTGAATCAGGATGAAGATTATTTTACACTCTTTGATTTTTCCGCAAAATGGGATCCCATTCCCAGTATGTTGTGTCAAAACCATAATAACTTAATTAAAGGTTTTATGGGACAAACGACAGCTTTTAATACCAAATTGATTAAGCCGAATGTGCTGATTATGGGCGAGAATAAGGCTGCAGGAGAGGCTCGGTATATTCATGGGACATTTGGCAAAGGCACCTGGACTTTTTATGGAGGACACGACCCTGAAGATTACCAGCATTTGGTTGGAGACCCACCAACCGATCTAAACCATAAAAAGAATTCTTCAGGTTATCGATTAATTTTGAATAATGTTTTATTCCCCGCTGCTAAAAAGAAAAAGAGAAAGACTTGATCATTTGTTGATTCGATGACCTAAGTCGAAGCGATTAAAAAAAAACAAAAGGTTGAGCCCCCTAAGCTCAACCTTTTTAACACTTTTGTGAGTACCAAATGACTCAATATATTATTAACCATTTGCAAATTTATCGACCTTAGTAACTTCACTATCCTTTAGAATTGTTTACGAAACTATTGGTACTACAAAGTGTATTTTGAATTTGGTTTGCGGCCAAATTCGATTCTTTACCACTACAAATATACGATATGTTTATGAAAAGGATATCTTAAAATAAGTTAATAAAGATTAATTGCCTTTGTGTTATGAAGCAGAATAGTGTTTTGTATAATGTTTTGATTAACACGTGGTTTTGTCACTAATAATTTGAGGTAGAATATCCGGTTTTATCTTTCTGTTCTTTTATGAATTTTGAATGATTGAAGCTTTCGTTCTCTTCTGATATAGTTCCTATTTGTCAGATTAACGATATGGTGAGATTTATATTGGAAATTAAGGGATTATCTTAAATGAGATCTGTTTAAATTTATTATTTTTGAGGCTCCTTTGTCAATTTTAATAACCTGGATTGAAAATTGTGTGCTTCATGAAACATTTCTACATAAAAATATCCCTTTTGTTTTTTTTTCTAACTTTTGTCTTTATTGATGTTTCGGGACAGAGTGTTATATGGAGTGAGGATTTTTCGTCTTATTCGGGATGGACAGGAATAGATGGTGGGGTATGGCCGTATTATACGAATAGAAATTTAGGTGATTATCCGGCAGGTGTTTCAAAATGGAGCTTGGATGTGAGTGGATGTACACTTTCAGATGATAATGATTTTGTTCAGTTATTGGGTGATGCTAAATTAAATTTCCAGGATGTAGACGGAAATGCTTATTGGTATACTGAGGCAATTCCTATATCGAATTATACTGAAGTTGGAATTTCTATCGATCTTGCGGAATCTGGCAATTTAGAAAATCAAGATCTCATTGTATGTCATTATAGAATTGATGGTGGTGCATGGGTTAGGTTTAGTAGAAAAAACAATGATTTTGGAACTGCAAAAGCAATACAAACAGGTCTTTTGGGGAATACCCTTGAAATTAGAGTGAGGGTTGTTAATAATGAAGGGGGTGAAATTCATAGTATTGATAATGTTATTGTCTCCGGTAAATTGAAGAATACTGTGATCTTGAGTTCTTCATCGAGTAGTATATCCGAGGGAGGGGGAAGTACAACAATTACTGCGACTATTGCTAGTGTACAATTGGTTGATGTTTTAATTAATCTTGGATTTTCCGGTAGTGCTTCAGGTTCAGATTATTCGATATCAAATTCACAAATCATAATTCCGGCCGGGAGTTTGACTGCAAGTGTCACTCTTTCAACTGTAAATGATACGGATATTGAAGGTGATGAAAACCTGACAGTTGATATTAGCAGTGTTGTGAATGGTGTTGAGTCGGGCACTCAACAAGTAAATATTATTATTGTTGATGATGATATTCCTTCAACTGACCCGATTCAGGTTGATAATAAAAGCCCTGAGAGTGGGTATACAGCAGATTTACTTGTTGACAATGTTTTAATTACGGGTTGTCTGACAGCAGATAATATTATTTTTGCTGGAAATGAAGAGTTGGGACTTGGATATTTTGATGCAGGGAGCTCAGATTTTCCACTGAAATCAGGAATAATTATTTCTACAGGAGAAGTTGAAAAGGCTGAAGGTCCCAATGATGGGAGTAATGCCAGTGAAAATATTGGCGGTGTTTCGGGAGATTATGATGTAAATTTATTAACAGGGAATAATGCTTTTGATGCACAGATATTAGAATTTGACTTTGTACCTGCAGGGGATAAATTAGAGTTTCGATATGTTTTTGCTTCCGAAGAATATCCTGAATATGCATGTGGTAATTATAATGATGTTTTCGGTTTTATTATAAGTGGTCCGGGTATAAATGGACCTTATTCTAATAATGGTGAAAATATTGCTATTATACCAGGAACAACCGATCAGGAAGTATCTATTAAAAATATCAACAATGGCTGGTGTGGTAATTCTACTTATTATGTCGATGAGACCGGAGGTTTTGCTACTCGATTTGATGGAAGGACTACAGTTTTAACCGCAAAAGCTGATGTTCAAGCTTGTGAAACTTATCATATTCGATTAATTATTTCAGATGTCGCTGATGCAAGTTACAATTCGGCCGTTTTTCTGGAAGCGGAAAGTTTTAAGACAAATGAAGTTGTGATTAAAAACGGTATAGGAGGAAGTGATGACCTTGAAGTTATGTATGAAGGATGTGACAACAGTTTCCTGAAATTTACAAGAGAAGATAATCTGGATCAAGATTTTACTTTTAATATTACAATTTCTGGAACAGCCGAGAATGGAATTGATTTTGTTCAAACAAATGCTTCAGGAGATGAATTGGGAGCCTTCCCTAATCAGATTACTATTCCAGCTAATGAAACCGAAGTGACCTATTACTATAAAGCAATTTCTGATGCTTTAATAGAAGGAGATGAATATTTTAGATTATCATTTTTAAAGAGCTGCCCTTGTAGCTCTACTCCCGAGTATTATACGAAAGATATCACCATCATTGATGTCCCCGAGATTGAGGCTACTGTGCCAAGTAACGTACAATGTATGTTTGGTACGCCTGTCGCAACACTAACTGTTGAAATGAAAAATCTGTTAGATCCAGCCAATTATGAATATAATCTTGATGGAGGAGCATATCAAAATGATAATGTCTTTACTATAAATAATCCAGTTGTTGGTTCGTCTCATATTGTAAGGGTTCAAGATAAATTTTCGTGTAATCCCGCTACAGATTTTACAGTTATTATACCCCCTGTTGTACCTATTGAGTCTAATGCAGGGCCTGATAAAAATATTTGTGAAGGTGAAACGGTTCAGTTGTCCGGGAGTGGTGGGATATTTTACCAATGGAGCTGTTCTCCAGCTTCAGGTTTAGCTTACTTAAATAATGCAAATGTATCAAATCCAACGGTTGATGAAAACATACCATTTGGAGTTTATACTTATACCTTAACCGTAAAAGAATCAGCATCAGCATCAGCTTTTTGTATCTCAACCGATGAGATGATTCTAACTGTAAAAGAAAATGCTCATTTTACAATAGGAGCAGATAAGACTGAATATTGTAGTGGAGAACAAATTCAGTTAAGTGCTTCAGTACTGAATGCGAGTCAAGGAGATTTTTACTCTTGGATACCTTCGACAGATGTAGATACCCCCAATTCAGCCAACACGACGGTTACTTATAGCGAAACATCACAAAGCCTTAAGGACTTTTCTTTGAAAGTAACAAAATCGAATGGATGTAATCATACTGAGAATATTAATGGTATTTTGATATACCCAACCCCAATTGTTTCACTTAATGCCTCTAGTATTATTTGTACTGAGGGTAATAGTGGGCAGTTAAATATTGATGTTACTGGGGGGACTCCCTTTGGTTCCAGCCCTTTTTATACATACTCATGGGCTCATGATGGGACCTTAACACAGCCAAGTGCAACAGGCTTAAATGCTGGAAATTATTCTGTGACTGTGAGCGATTCTAAATCATGTTCTACGACTAAAAATTTTGATATGAACCAAACACCTAAGCCCATTGGCATCTTTTTTGAATAATTCTTATACTGTAATCTGTTTTTTGTATCTGCCTGGTTTTGTTCATTTGTACAATCTAAATTAGAATTTTTATCTAATCAATTTTGATTAAAGACTCGGAGTTGTATTTTTTTTAAGATTTAATGTTATCAAGTCTTAACAAACATCTCGTTTAACTAATAATAAATCTACTGTAATTAAAGGATTTTTGAGGATAAAATTATGTTTTCATTTTTAAGGCTTTGTAAGCAAATTTATTATTTTTAGACCCCTGTTTGGTTTAAATATCTGTTTTGAAACTGTGTGCTTCATGAATTATCTCTACATCAAATTTACTTTACTTCTTTTTTCTATTTGTTTTTTCACCAATTCTCTGTCAGCGCAGATTATTATGCCTGCAGGTACAACGTCTATGGATGTTAAAGGAGGCGAATTGTTTTACGATGGGGGTGGTGTTAATAACGATTATACCAGTAATGAAGATAGAACTGTAACATTTAGAGTTCCTGCAGGGGCATTTATTAGAGTTGTCTTTAATCAATTTGATCTTGAAGCTCAAAGTAATTGTAATTGGGATTGGTTGAAGATATTTGATGGAAATGATACTAGTGCTTCAGAATTTGGAACTTATTGTGGAACCAATAGTCCCGGGACAATAATTTCAACAGGAAATAGTCTCACCTTTCAATTTCATTCTGATTACTCAGTAGTAAAATCGGGATGGGAAGCGCTAATCGAAGTGTTGATAACTGTTGATTTGGCAAAGTCTTTCGACGAGTCATGTGCCGGGAGCAATGATGGATTGATTCAGTTTTACGAAACAACACCAGGTATTGATACTGACCTTGAATTTAGTATTGATGCGGGAGTTTCCTGGCAGGATAGCCCTGTTTTTACAGGATTGTCTGCGGGAAACTACAATCTTCAAATCCGATTGCCTGGAGGTGGATCCGTTTCACCTAATTATCCGCTGACAATAGGCACGGCAACCAATTTAAATATAAGTATTGATACAAAAACGGATTCGAATTGCAATACTGAAGATGGTAATATAGATGTAACCATTAGTGGTGGGAGAAGTGGGAGTTTGATTACCAATGGGGCGACAGGAATGCTTGATTTGCAAAGTTCATTTATGTCGAATCTAGGTTCCTTTACTATGGAAGGATGGGTGAAATTGGGTGCAGCCCGATCAACCTACACCGGACAGAAGAGTTTCTTTGGGCAAAATGATGCCATTGAATTTGGTTTCGAAAATGGAAACTTAGCCTGTTGGACAGCTGGAGGTGGGCGTGTTGATTATTCAATATCGAATTATCCTGACGATATGAAATGGCATCATGTTGCAGTTGTTGGTACTGGTTTAAACCTGATTCTTTATCTGGATGGAAATGAAGTTAGTCGTAGTTCCAATTCAACAGGTAATTATGGCAGCAATACCAGTTTTACAACTAAAATAGGCGCCGGGGTTTGGGATCCTGGAATAACATCAGAACCCTTTAATGGTGTTTTTTCGCATGTGCGATTTTGGAATGCGGCAAGAAGTCAAACACAGATTAGTACATGGAAAGATCAAAGTGTATTGGGAGATGAGCAAAATCTAATGGCTGTGTATAAATTGGATGTGCCACCGGATGGAGATAAAATATATGGTATTGGAAGCAGGGGGACTGTTGCGATTATGAATAGTGGAGCAACTTGGTCTGATATTGATCCTGTTTATACCTTTGCATGGACAGGACCCAATGGATTTACATCTTCAGATGAAGATTTAACTGCAATTGGTGCAGGTTTGTATAGCATACTTGTTACTGATTTAAACTTATGCTCGGCAAGTCAGGATGTTACTGTTGGGGAGTTGTCTAATTTAGTTGTGTCTGAAATGCATACGCCGATTTTATGTCATGGTGGAAGTACAATTGTTAATATTTCTGCTACAGGAGGAGTTGCTCCCTATACAGGTATTGGTGATTTTACACAGTTTGCAGGAGAAACAACTTATACTGTTTCGGATAATAATGGTTGCTCCGATACCTACACTATAATTCTTGACGATGTGGATGCTTTGGCTCTTTCTTCGTCAATTTCAAAGGATCCAATTTGCGAAGGTGAAGATGTGACGATTTCTCTTGATGATCCGGGAGATTATTCGGTGAATTTTAGTGGAAGTAATGATTATATTTTGATTCCCAATTCTTCTGATATAAATACAGGAAGTTCTGTTGATTTGCGAACGGTTATGATGTGGTTTATGCCAGATAATACCTCGCAACGACAAGTGCTTTATGAAGAGGGAGGTGGTGTTAATGGTTTCTCGGTATATATCGAAAACAACAAAATAAATGCTTACGGATGGAATAATAATAGCTCATGGACCAGTCTTGGTGGAGATATCGTTACTGATAAATGGCAGCATGTCTGTTTTACTTGGAACAGTGCAGGTGCTTCAAATGAACGATTTAAGGTCTATTTGAATGGGATATTGGTTGGACAAACAAATGGTAATACTATGCCTGCACATAGTGGTGACATACGTATAGGACAGGCAGCAAATTTAAGACTCCCAAATAATTCAACCGGTTCTGGTTATTTCTATTCTGGAAATATTGATGAATTTCGATTATGGAATGCAGAGCTGACACTATCACAGATCCAGACTGAAATGACTACGATGATACCTAACTCTGCAAGTCTGATTGTCCACTATAATTTTAATGATCAAGGTACGCCTATAGTTACCGACATCACGGGTGGAAATTCTGGCAGTATTAATGGTACTGTAAACTATGTGTCGGATTATGCTTTTTTATGGAATGATCCAACGGCATCCACAAGCCTTGGAGTAGATGTGAGACCTTCGGCTGAGACAACTTATACGGTAACTGCAACCAATGAACATGGCTGTGTAAGTACAAAGCAGCTAACGGTTCATGTTAACCCAAAACCCAAACCCATAGGCATCTTCTTTGAATAGAATTCCTGCTTCTTTGTGATTTATAGGTTGAAGGCGTATGATGAAACAAAATTAGCCCATCTTATCTGTGCAAAGATAAGCTGTTTTTGTAGAGTTCTACCCATGTGGCTGCTGAGCTGAGTTTTAATTCCGCGTTCCAAAAGAAAAGGAAGAGATGTGTATACTTCGATGCATCCAGTTCAAGTGTGTATGTTTCATTTTGGCGAATTGCCGAACAGGTTAATTCGTCTCCCTTTAATTCAAGTCGAAGTCCAAATATTTTCTTCCTATTATCTCTCTATTAAATTCCAATCAACACTGGGAATATCCAGATTTGTTCCATTTTTGATCCGGACTTGTACCAGTTTTGAAATAGAGTATTCAAAGTATAATTGTAATAATAAAACAGGGGTATGGATCAATCAACTCACCCAAGTAGATGATTTATTGTTTTGATATTTTGCAGTTTGCGATTTATATTATGATATAAATTAATTTGTTAATGTTCTTTTTTATGCTATTTTAGACTGTTGTATTTGTGTTCTTGTTAAGTCCACCCAAAGTTGATGTTATGAAAGAAACTTTTAGGCTTAGTCGTATTTTTGGTTTTTATTCAATTTTTATTGTCTTCATGCTCCTGTTTGATTCTTTTAATTTAGAAGCTCAATCTAATATTATTATTGGGAGTGCCTCTTCGGTAACAGTTCAGGATGGGGATTATTTTTATGATGATGGCTTTAATAATAATTATAAAAAGAAAAAAGATTACACGATAACTTTTAATGTGCCTTCAGGATCATCTATTAATGTTGTTTTTGAATCGTTTTCAGTAGAGCTGCACTCTAATTGCAATTACGATTGGTTGAAGATTTTTGATGGGTCGAGTGTTAGTTCCACTTTATTAGGGACTTATTGCGGTACGAATTCTCCAGGGACTGTATCCTCGACAGGTGAGGCTTTGACTTTTCAATGGCATTCTGATAATTCAGTTCAGTATGCCGGGTGGAAAGCTCAAATTCAAGTTGTCTCAGCATCAGCTCCACCTGTAATTGTTGCAAATGGGAGTCAGACTTATTGCCAGGGTGATATGCCTTTGTCCATAGCAGAATCCATTTCTATCTCTGATCCTGATCCTGGTGATACGCAACTTAATGCCATGTCAATTCAAATCTCATCCGGATACCAGAATGGTGAAGATTTATTGAGTATTACGGGGACGCACCCCAATATCACAAGCAGCTGGGATCTTGCTTCGGGGAGATTAACATTAACAGGACCGGCTGCATTTTCTGAATTTGAGGCAGCCATTTTGGCTGTTCAATATTCAAATAGTAGTAGTTCGCTCACTGCAGGTCAAAGAACGTTTTCAATTACATTGGAAGAAGCCAATTATTTAGCCGAGAGTGGCCATTTTTATGAATTTGTACCTTATGTTGGAATACGTTGGGACGATGCCAGGGATGCTGCCGCTTTACGGACATATTATGGTTTGCAGGGGTATTTGGCTACGCTTTCATCTCAGGCAGAATCTGATTTGGCCGGAGCTCAAATTTCGGGTGCAGGCTGGTTGGGCGGTAGTGATCAAGATACAGAAGGGGTTTGGATGTGGATGACAGGACCTGAAGCTGGAACTGTATTTTGGAATGGAGGGGCTGGCGGAAGTAGTCCTAATTTTGCATTTTGGAATTCTGGTGAGCCCAACAATGTTGGATCAGGTGGAGAAGATTATGTCCATATTACTGATAATAGTATTGGTATTCAGGGGTCCTGGAATGATTTGCCAATAGCTGGGGGAAGTGGTGCGTATCAGCCTAAAGGCTATGTTGTTGAATATGGTGGTTTGCCAGGAGATCCGGTTCTCCAAATATCTGCAACCACGACTATAACCGTTGGTGTAGCACCTTCACCTGTAGGAATATTTCATTAGTAATAATAAATGATTGTTTTTTGTCTGATTTTTATCTTTATAACAGATATAAAGAAAATCTTTTTTTAATCTTACATCTATTTGATAGGATCCGTGTTGTAATATGCTGTTGAGTCATGATAATCTAATAATGACTACTGTTTAATCTAGTAATATTTTTGTATTCGATTTAGTTTTCTTAAATTGAGTTGCTTACTTAGATATTTAGGTATTATGAAGAATTATATACTTCTTTTTTTGATTGTGTTTTGTAGTAGTGAATTTCAACTTTTAGCAGCTCTTTTACCCGCTCCCGGGCAAACTCCAATTACGATTACAACTGAAGATGATCGGCGCTCAGATCCGAATCCGGACCTTATTCTCAATAAAAACCTTCTTACAATTACGGGAACTGGGAAATTACTGGTGAGAAATCTGACAGTCGATAATAATTCTGATGTTGTTATTCAATCGGGGGGTGTTTTAATCGTAGAAGGCGATTTGCTCACTGAAAATAAAATGACAATTGATGCGGGAGGGACTCTCATCGTATTAGGAAACTTTGTTCATACAGGTTCCGATACCAATCAGGGTGGTTTTACAAGTTCGGATCCGTCCAATGTTTATATTCTTGGGACGATTGATGGATATGATGATGGTAATCATCTGAATCCGGATTTGTATCCGGTTTTGCAGTGTGATTATGATCCCAATAATGATTCAGGATTAACTGATTATTTAAATAATTGTAATTATGGAGGAGAAATTGACTTGATGACGAACCCAATCTATCAATCGATCTGTGGTGAAAATTTCGAGGGGGGTGTCATTTCGCAAGATCAGGAAATTTGTGATGGTAATTCTCCTGATCAATTCTTAAGTGTTTCACCTGCGACTACTTCAGGAAATCCAACAACATTTACTTATCAATGGTATTATACAACAGTTCTGAATTCTAATCCGGAAACCGATCTTGCAGATTGGATTCTAATTAATGGAGCCGATCAGCTTGATTATACCCCTGATATCGGTACAATTGCTCAGACCACTTTTTTTGTTCGTCAGGCAGGTAAGGGGGCAGGTTGTGTGACTTACTCCAATATTCTGACAATTGATATTGTGGCAGGTCCCAGTCCTGTTGGGATATTTCATGAGTGATGACTTAAAGAACCTTACTCTTGATTTAAAAAATATCAATCAATTCTTTTAAGTTTTCAATCTCAAAAGTTAGTTTCTCATCGTGATTTGCTTTTTTGGGATTGAAATAGATGTGATCCATGCCCATATCACGAGCCCCTTTTATATCCGTACTTAAATCGTCTCCAATCATGATGCTCTGTTCTATTTGTGCGCCAGTTTGCTTTAAGGCATACTCGAAAATCTGAGCGTGAGGTTTATTTGCGCCTGCATTTTCAGATGTGATGATTTGATTGAAATATTTTTCAAGCTTTGAATTCTGTAATTTTCGTCCTTGCACCTCATTAAAACCATTGGTGATAATATGGAGTTGATAGTTTTTGTTTTTTAGGTATTCCAGGCACTCATGGGTGTTTGGGAACACCTCAGTCTGAAGGGGGCTGAGGTCTATAAAATCGTGAGCAATTTCCTTTGCTAAACCCAGATCATCAAGTCCGGCTTCTTTGAGTGTCAAATAAAATCGTCTGTATGAGAGCTCTTCTTTTTCTATACGATTCTGATAATAGGCTAACCAGAGCTTTTTATTGTGATATTCATAGCGTGACTTAAAAAACAAAAAATTACCAAACGTATTTTGGAGACTGTAGTCTCTAAATAGTTGTTTGAGTGTCTTTTCAGAATTTTTATCAAAATCCCAAAGGGTTCTGTCCAGATCGAAAAATATATTTTGATATTTCATGTTGGTTTCTATTTTGTTTTCAAAGATATTTTAAAATCGAGTCAATTCTGGTTTTGACCTTAGTTTTATTGATTTTTAAGAAATAACATTACTTTATTATACATGTTTACGATCTTTATTGTCTTGTTTTGTATTTGTTATAAATGCATATTGAGTATTGATAAGTTGTGTTTTTTAAGAGATTAAGCTGTTTTTTTGCGTTAGTGTTAAAAAAGTTTAAATATGGAGCATTGGGAAACTTTATCCTGAGAGTTTTGAGGTGTATTGGTAGACATAATTTCTCCGCCCTTTGATAATTATGAATATTAGTGCTCTTATCCATTTTTGTTTGAATCGTTTTTCGGGAAAAAATGATTGCCTTCAATAATTGATTTCGTTTAGGAGCGCCTTTATAATAAGGGGTTTAATTGTTTTTCAAGTTGCCTGTAGTTTAAGAATAATTGGAATTGGTTCTATTGAGATGTAGAGGTTATTCTAAATTGTTGGGCTTGTGGCGTAATAATATCTGCCATAATTATATATTTTGATGAATGGATTGTTTAAACTTGTTTCAATGGTTATATTTGTCCGCTAATTTGTTAGAACGATAGGGGAGTATAATCTTTTACGTGTAAAATCAGCAAATATAATTTGAGTATTGATTTGTGTTTTATGTTATTTTTCTTATCTTAAACACAACTAATACTGAGGGATTGAGATATTTCTCGTTTTTTAAAAGAATAAAAATATTAGTGTTTGATTAAAACTATACACATTAAACTTCTACTAATAATAAGCCTGAGCATTCTGTTCGGGCATTCTGCGTTGGGGCAAAATTTCCCGACGTTCGTTGCGACTCAGAACGTATGTGTCAACGAAGAAGTAACTTATACGGGGTATGGACTTGATGGCTCTCAATTGTTTTTTGATATATACGAAAGTGATGGATCAACTGTTGTTTCATTAGGTAATGTTCTTACTCTTGCAGATCCTCCGGTTACAGTTATGTCGGGGGCAGATATGTATTATAAATATGAATTTGTAAATTACAAGTGGCTTACTCCCGGAACTTATGTTGTTAAAATACGTGAAGTAACTTCATCTGGTTGTGAGGGAGGTAATGCAACGGATTTGACTGTTGTTGTAAGTCCTTTGCCTGATATCTCTAGCTTAAGTTTTAATGTTTCAACACCAGTATGTAAAAATACATCTCCTGTATTTACCGTTTCTGGATTAAGTCCTGCTACAGCTTACTCTATTGGTTATGATGATAATGGCGTATCAAAGATTGTGAATGTCACGACTGATGGTTCCGGCAGTTGTTCATTGCCTGTTGATGCTATTGATGCTACTGCTACTTATAATGTTGAAAGTGTAGCTTTTAATGATGGTAGTGCGAATTGTGCTGCAAGTCCTGCACCGTCATTAACTGCAGAAACGTCTTTAATTGAAAATACTCCTCCAACAATAACTGCACCAGCAGCCATCAGTGTAAATGTAGATGCCGGCACATGTGGAGCAGCTTCATCAGGAGTTACTTTAGGTACGCCAACCACTGCTGATAATTGCGGTGTTGCAAGCACAATCAATGATGCACCTTTGACTTTCCCAATTGGAAACACAACGGTGACTTGGACCGTAACGGATAATTCAGGTTTAACTGCTACGGATACTCAGATTGTAACAGTAGTTGATAATATTTCTCCAACGATAACGGCACCAGCAGATGTTGCAGTGAATTCCGATGCAGGTGATTGTACAGCCAGTTCAGTAGTACTTGGAACACCCGTAACATCAGATAACTGTACCGTTGCAAGTGTAACTAGTGATGCTCCGGCGGTATTCCCACTAGGAGAAACAACCGTGACTTGGACCGTAACAGATGGTTCCGGTTTGCAAGCAACCGCAACACAGAAAGTAACCGTAACAGATAATCAGAACCCCACGATAACAGCACCAGCAGATGTTGCTGTGAATTCAGACGCAGGTATTTGTACAGCCAGTTCAGTTGTGCTTGGAGCACCCGTAACAGCGGATAACTGTTCCGTAGCAAGTGTAACAAGTGACGCTCCAGCGGTATTCCCACTAGGAGAAACAACTGTGACTTGGACCGTAACAGATGGTTCAGGTTTACAAGCTACAGCCACACAGAAAGTAACCGTAACAGATAATCAGAACCCCACGATAACAGCACCAGCAGATGTTGCTGTGAATTCAGACGCAGGTATTTGTACAGCCAGTTCAGTTGTGCTTGGAGCACCCGTAACAGCGGATAACTGTTCCGTAGCAAGTGTAACAAGTGACGCTTCAGCGGTATTCCCACTAGGAGAAACAACCGTGACTTGGACCGTAACAGATGGTTCCGGTTTGCAAGCAACCGCAACACAGAAAGTAACCGTAACAGATAATCAGAATCCAACGATAACTGCACCAGCAGCCATCAGTGTAAATGTAGATGCCGGCACATGTGGAGCAGCTTCATCAGGAGTTACTTTAGGTACGCCAACCACTGCTGATAATTGCGGTGTTGCAAGCACAATCAATGATGCACCTTTGACTTTCCCAATTGGAAACACAACGGTGACTTGGACCGTAACGGATAATTCAGGTTTAACTGCTACGGATACTCAGATTGTAACAGTAGTTGATAATATTTCTCCAACGATAACGGCACCAGCAGATGTTGCAGTGAATTCCGATGTTGATAATTGTACAGCCAGTTTAGTAACACTAGGCACTCCATCAACAGCTGATAATTGCAGTGTGGCATCAGTTAATAATGATGCCCCAGCGATATTCCCACTTGGTGAAACAACAGTGACCTGGACGGTTATGGATGGTTCAGGTTTGCAGGCTACGGCAACACAAAAAGTAACAGTAACCGATAATCAGGCTCCTGTTTTTTCAAGTTGTCCATCTTCAACAGTTATTTGGGCTGAAGATTTTAATAATTATTCGAATTTTACATATCAAGCTACTAATGCAGGTACTACTTGGCAAGGTTATTATTCATATGGTTTACATCATAAAGCTGCAGCTGTGGGAGGTTTATTAGAGATGCGTGTTGAAGAAGGTGCAAATGTCGAATGGCTTACGAATTATATTAATATTTCCTCAGAATCAGATGTACAGGTGTCTTTTGATTTAAGTTCCTGGGCAGGAAGTGCAGCTGATGGTTATATTGAATTTTGGGCGCGTGTTGATGGTGATCAGGGAGGTACTTATCAACTCTTTAAGACTATATCTGGTGCTGTTTCCAACCAAGTTGTAACTAGTCCTGTATTTAATGGGGATAAGCTTGAGTTATGGATACGGGTAGTTAAAGGTAGTTCTGTAGGCATATATTATGTAGATAATATCAGTTTAATAGCTCCTATGGTTAAAAATGTTGATCCTAATCAGTGTACATATACTGTACAAGGGACTGAATTTAATGTAGAAGCTACTGATAATTGTACATTAAGTAGTTTAAATTATAATTTAACTGGAGCCACCACTGGAACAGGAACTAATCTTAATGGCCAAATAATTAACCAAGGGCTTACCACCATAACCTGGACTGCTACAGATGCTAGTAGTAATGAAGCATCTTGTAGTTTTGATGTTGTTATTGTTGACAATGAGGAACCTATGCTTGCTGATTTAAATGTTATCATGTCTAAATCAGTTTGTCCGAATGATGGGGATGAGGGTAATACTCCTCAAACTGCTGTTGTGACCGGATTGAATTTAACTGCGGATTTATATTCTGACAATTGCACTGCAGATGGTAACCTGATTATTCAGTACAAAATCACTTTAGCTGATAATACAGTGGTGTCTGATTTTGGTGAGCAAGCAACAGGAGCTGTGTCTACAAGCGATCCAAGTGGCTATGCTTTTAAGGAAGGAATAACAACTGTGTCTTATAAAATAATTGATGAAGCAACTAACGAATCTGAAATAAAATCGTTTACAGTTACGGTGAAACATAAACCGAATTCTGGATCGATAGAATATTAAAAAAAACAACTAAATATACACACTATGAAAAAATTATTACATCTTTTATCGGTAGTAGCAATTCTTACATTAGGCTCGACTAGTGTATTTGCTCAAAGTGGAACAGGAGGATCACTTGGTGATGGAGATGATCCTTATTTAGGTACAACTCACAATTATAAGGTTACAAAAGATGGTGGAACCATTGTATGGGCAGTTCTGCATGCCGGAGATTCTACAGATGCATCTGCTGATGTGACATTGGGAACCAATGGGGGTGAGAATATTGATATCACTTGGAATACTGCTGGGGACTATATAATTGAATATACCGAAACATTAAATGGATGTTCTACTAAACGTATTTTGGGCGTGACGGTTCATGCAAATTCATTCTATCTCTATTTGGCTGATAATTCAGAAGCATGTAACAGTGAAGAAGGTAATGTGCTTGATTGGGGTGTATATGAAACAAAATCTGATGTTAAAACCGAATTAACCTTTACTGTTAATATGACAAAGGATAGTGGTTTCAGTATCGATAATTATCAGTTTACAGGAGATTTTGTTTTACCTACAGATGTTACAATTGCTGATGCAGCTGATGTGACCGTAGATGGTGGTACTAAAACGAATGGAACTGGAAACGGTAATTTTACAGTTTCTGCTACAGCAACTGATGCCGCAACTTCAGGAGTGGTAACTATTAAAGTACTGGTATCAGGTAAAGTGACCGATGGTGGTAATGTTACTTTAAACCTAACTAATGGTAAAGCAACAAAAGGAAGTACTATAACACCGGATAATACATTATTGCCAGCTTCATCAGATAGAGCGCAGGTTGTAGTACTTAAGCCTCTTCCTGGTTCAACTAATATCTCATTCTAGAATTGAAAAAACAAAGGATATGAAATCGATAAAACTAATAATTGCATCCTTACTACTGATGGTTGGTGGTAATGTATTTGCACAAACAGGGACAACACCCTTTGTTGGATCTACGCATACATATGAGGTTACAAGAGGTTTGGCAACAGGATCAACGTTAACGTGGAGTGTTTTAAATACCGCTGATAAAAGTGGTGCCGATGCTGGTGATTTTTCAATTGCATCTAATGGTGGTGCGACTGTTGATATTACATGGAAGAAAGCGGGTAACTATACTGTGCAGTTAGCAGAGGAAAATTCAACAACTGGTTGTATCACCTTACGTCAGTCAGATGTAGTTGTAGGTACCAATCAATTTGATATTGCTATAGCCGATCTTACAGCAACATGTTCTGATGCAAGTGGAACTGTAATTGTGAATAATGCTAATGATAACCTAGGAACAACAAGCAAGACTTTCACAATTGATATGAAGACTCAGGCAGATATGACGGGAGCAACGTTTATTCCGGACTGGAAATTCGATTATGAAGTGACCAGTACAAATGGTGATCTTCAGTCTGTGACTTTTGATGATAACACGGCCGTTACCTCTCCGGTAGTAGGTGCAAATTCTGCAACGGGAACAGTTACGGTAAACAATGATGATTATAGTATTCAGTTAACTGTTGTGTTTAATAATACCTGGAATAATGGTGATGTTATAACAGTGACATTATCGAATGGAATAGAATTAACATACAATACACCTGATGGTTTGAATACAAATGATGAAGGTGCTATTACGATTAATGCGCTACCTGCTACAACAAATATTACAACTGACTAATAAAAATCCTAAATACACACTATCATGAAAAAAATTAGAAATTTATGTATCGCAATTATAGCTCTCGTTGGGCTATCAAGTGCAGCCGTTGCACAAAATGGTGAAACTCCTTATTTGGGTTCAACGCATTCTTACACTGTTGATGATCATGCTGGCAGCACATATGCTTGGTCAGTGACAACAGACTTTCAGGGAACAGCTGATGCCTCTGGAGTTGTAACTTTTTCGGCGACAACAGGCAATTCTATCAATATTACTTGGGATAGTCCTGCTATTGGGACTACTTATTTTGTGCATGTTGTTGAAACGAATGGTGAAGGCTGTTCTAACCACAAAGTGCTTGCGGTTAATCCTGTGAATGGATTCGTACTTCAATTAGCAAGTGTAAATGACTCAGATGCCGTTCTAACTGGAGCTGATTTACAGCAGTGTGCCCCTGATGCTTCAGTAACTGCTTACGATCCAGGTACAGGAAACTTCACTTACGCTTATGGTACAAATACGTTCTTCTATAAGATTACAGCTTCAGGTATTGGTAATAATGGTTGGAGTCCTCAATTTACATTAGGAACAACTGATGGCGCTGCAACTTATGTTGCGACTTGGGGAACAACATCTGCAGGCACAGGTAATACTGTTGCTAATTTAGATGGTACAACAGTTAATGATATTGATGTTGCCGGAGGTAATGTATCTATATGGATTAAGGTTGTTGTGACAAATGCTGAAGGTGTTACTGCAAACCCAATTGTTGTGACCTTATTGGATGGAGCAAATACTTCTGAGGATGAATATGGTAATGATGTTACCTCAGTTACGGGTTCTGCTGCGACACAAACTGTTAAGGCTCGTCCTAACACAAGTGGAATTACTACGATTTAATAGTTAAGAAAAAACTATTTGAAAACTCAAATACATAAAGGGATTTTATTCATGATTTTCATGATCCTGGCCGTGACCAAAGTCACGGCCCAGGATACTTTTGTGCTATTTGAACAAGCCTCTCACGTTTATACCGTCACTAAAACAGATGGTAATATCTATTCATGGTCGGTATTTGCTAGTACTGATTTGAATAATGAAATAACTGATATAGATATTGTAGAGTTTGTTAGTGGGAAAGACTCTAATCAAACGGAAATAAAGTGGAAACAAGCCGGAGAGTACGTGCTTGTTATAGAGGAAGTTGGCTTGTGTCAAAACTTAAAGGCTCATAGGGTTAGCGTAATTAATTCACCAACTATTGCTTTTGAACAATTAACATCAGAAGATTGTCCTGATGAGGACAGCAGTTTTGCTACTGCATTAGTAGCGAGATTCGATACCGATAATGATTTATCGGAAACAAATTACCCTCTTACTGTAAGCTATAGAATTGCAGGAGAAACAACGGATAGGACTGCAATTGTCAATTTTGCAGAAAAATTGCTTCATATCGAAGGAATAATTGAAGATATCAACAATGAAACCATAAACCGGATAACTATAGTAAGCGCCAAGAATAAATACGGAGGAAAGCTTAATGTGGTTGCCGGACAAGATATACATACAAGAACAATTTTCAAGAAGCCTGTTATCACGGCTATTGAATTGAATTAAAAAAACAACTAAACGAACTAAATAAAATCAGAATGAAAAATTTATTAAAGAAATCACTTTTCACCTTAGCTATTGTGTGTTTGGGCTATAGTGCGTTTGCTCAAGTAGATCAGACTGTAACTAAGGGAAAGAGTCAATCATACAAAGTGGATGATGAAGGATTAACTTATACCTGGAATGTTAATGGTGGAACAGTTTCAGATCTAACTACTCAAACTGGAAATACAGTATTGATTGATTGGAGCATCGAGGGAACATGGGATCTAACGGTGTTTGGTACAGATGCGAATAATTGTATTACAGAAACTAGAACTTTTCAAATTGAAGTAGTTGGAGCAGCTACTGCGAATTTTGCAGGAACATCAGGTCCAGTTGTAACATGTTCTGATCTGAATGGCGGATTGCCAGGCGGATTACTTGATGAAAGTTTATTTGCACTTGATTTAAAAGGAGGAGTTGCTCCTTATGATGTTACTTACGAAGTTCGTGATGCATCAAGTGCTGTTGTTCAAGCTTCTAAGACAGTGACAGGTATTGCTGATGGGGAAGATATTACTATTACAAACGATTTTGTAAACACTTCAGGTGGTGATGAAGTTTATACAGTTGTTATTACTAAAGTAATTACGAAAGATGGTGTTAATGTAACTCTAGGTGCAGATGTAACTAGAACTATAACTGTTCACTCTAAACCAACTATTTCAGGAACCATTAGTTTAAACTAGAATAATTATTTAAAATAAATGTTGAGAACTTTACTACATAAAACACTGCTAACCGCAATAGCCATCCTTTTGGGAGGATGGGCTGTTGTGGCGCAGCAGAATGTAGTAAAGGGAACAGCTCTTAGCTTTAAGGTGGACGACAATCCGACAGTGGATTATCGTTGGGTTATTTACAGTGTCGAAGCGGGTACTACTGTGAATTTAAGCTCGAATACACATATCTCCGACGAATACACCTTTAACGTTGAAGGTAATTTTGAGGTGAGGGTTTATCCTGTGGATAAAACAAGCCGTTGTTTGGGTGAGCCATTGACTCTACCCATTTCGGTTGCTGGCGATCCACCAACAATTGTTTTTGACGACTTGTCTACACCTTATGTGTGTTCTGCAAATAATGGCCTTAATTCGAGAGCCGAGATTGCTTGTACTGTAAATTATACAGGGCCACTACCTTGGACCTTTAAGTATTCTGTAGATAGAGAACCTGCAGTACTGCCTCCAGGGGCTGATGAAATTTGGAGCTCAAGTTTCGATTTTGTTGTGACTATCAGAAATGAGTCGGGCTTAAAGTCTCGCTCTGAAATTATGATTGTTGAAGCAAGAAGTCTCTCAGGTTTAGAGGTTGTTGAGAATATTGATGATCATAGTGTTGAAATTGATGTATTGGGATTACCTGATACGAAATTTACAGACTATGAACCAACGGCTATGGCCGGAACCTTGCAATCTTTTAAGGCAAATATTCTGAGACACGATCCGGATATAACACCTTCATCTCCTGCGAATCGTAAGCGATACGAAATTATTGTTCCGGATGGAGCAACAGTTTTAAACGAAAACACGAGATTATTGGCTGATGAACTGCATTCCGAGTTGAGTTTCGATATTCAGTGGGGAAATGAACTTGGAGCTAAACAGATCAAGTTAATAGAGAAGAATGCATTCAATTGTTATGGTGATACCATTTATGCAGATGTTAATCTGATAGAAAGCTTCATGGTTGATTTGGGTGATGATAAAGAGGTTTGTAAGGGTAATGAGATTACGTTAAGCCCAAGCATAAATATGGAGGGTGATTTCAAATATTCATGGTCTACAGGTGAAAAAACTGAATCGATTCAAGTTAGTGCTGCTGGAACTTATACGGTAACGGTTACTGAAACGAATCTTAATAAAACTTCAATGGCCAGTGTTCAAGTTAATTTACTCGACTTGCCTGTGGTTGATTTAGGTGACGATTATGAGCTGGCCGAAGGTGAAGTCAAAACATTGGATGCCGGGGCTGAAGGAGCTTATTTATGGTCTACAGGAGACGAAACAAAAACCATAGAGGTTGATAAGAGCGGACTGTATTTTGTTACCGTAACCGGACTGAATGGATGTGAAGCAAGTGATGAAATCAATATCACAAGCGTGAATGATGTATTTGCTATTGATTTGGGAGATGATATTCAAGCTTGTGTTAATGAGGAAGTGATTCTTAATCCAAATCCAAGTATTCAGCAGAATTACAAATTCAAATGGGATACAGGAGAAGAAACACAAACGATTCGTGTTACTGAATCTAAAACTTATACAGTTGTTGTAACCGATGATGCAGGTAATGTGAAACGTGATGAAATTGCTGTTGTGTTTAATGCTTTACCTATTGTCGACCTGGGGCCTGATCGTAATATTTACGAAGGTGAAAGTTTGGTTCTTGATGCCGGTAATGCAGGAGCAAATGCAAGTTATTCGTGGAGTACAGGAGAATCAAGTCAAACTATCGAGATAAGCGAGGCTGGCGATTATAGTGTTACGGTTACCAATGGCAATGGTTGTTCAAATGAGGATGAAATAACAATAATCAAAAATGCTGGTCAGAAATTTACGGTTGATTTAGGAGATGAAATCGAAATTTGTGAAGGTGACAGAGCCTATTTGGAGCCAACGATTGACAGAGATATTGATGCTACTTATAAGTGGATTCCGGGAGAGGCAACGGATAAGGGGATTTATGTGGATAAGAAAGGTAAATATTGTGTTGAAGTTTCTGATGCTTTCGGTAATAAAGAAACCGCTTGTGTGGATGTGATTATAAATAAATCACCCATTGTTGATCTGGGAGATGATATCAGTCTTGAAGCAGGTGAAACCGCAGTGTTGGATGCAGGTAACGCGGACAGTTTCTTTCAGTGGTCAACAGGTGATATAACGCAAACTATTGAGGTCGGTACGGCTGGTGATTATTCTGTTGCTGTAACGAATCCGAAGAATTGTATAGGTAGAGATGAGGTTAAGGTTTCTTTCCCACGAGGAGAGACTTTTGTTGGATTTCCGTCAGGATTTACACCTAACGGGGATGGTAATAACGATGTTCTTTATGTGCGTGGTAACAATATCAAAACAGTAACCTTTATTATCTATAACCGAGGAGGCCGAAAGATTTTCCAATCGAACAGACTCGATGTAGGTTGGGATGGAACTTTTAAAGGTCAACTACAAAGAATGGATACTTATGTTTATTATCTAAATGTTGGATTTGATGATGGAACCTCAGTCCAAAAACGTGGAGAAGTGACTTTGGTTAACTAAACTGTGACGAATGGTTCAATTCTAAAGTTTATTCATTGTTCCTTTTGACAGAAGATAAACTTTATGTAATGAATAATATTAAAAGTTTAACCTTTGGTAAAAAAATATTTGTAATTTAACGCACTATGTTTTTGGGGTAATAAACTTTATTACCCTTTTATTTTGATAAGTTTAATATGGCTCGTTTCATAATTTGAGCCACCTGAATTTAATATCAGTAGGTCATTCCATTGTTGAGTATGAATAAGTATAAAATACTATTTAGTGTATTTATTATCTTCTTAGGATTGAAGCATGTTTCTGCACAGCAGGTCTATTCTTCCCAGTTCTACTCGATGCCTGTGTTCCTAAATCCAGCTCTAACGGGGAATTCGGATTACAATATCAGAACAGGAGTTAACTATAGAAATCAATGGAATTCTGTAACCACCCCTTTTGTTTCACAAGCCGCTTATGTCGATGGAAAATTGTCATTCCCTTATTTAGGTGCTTCATGGTTAGGTGTTGGTGGTGTTATTTTTAATGATAAAGCGGGTGAAGGGGGTTTAAAAACGAACCAATTAATGTTGACCACATCATTCAATAAAAGTCTTAATCGGGGAAATACACTATTCTTTCACGGAGGACTTGGGGTTGAATTGGTTAATAAATCAGTCGATTATAACAAGTTGATTTTCGATGAACAGTGGGATGGAAGAATTTTTAACAAGGATTTAGAAAAGGGCGAGCCTTTGGGCCGACAAACCTTGTTTTATCTTGACTTTTCACTAGGGGGAGCATTCACCTATTTCAGGGGGAGAACCCGATACTTTATGGGGATGTCTGTTTCTCACCTTAACCAACCCAATGAATCTTTCTATGAAATTACCAATAACTTGAAACGAAGTTATAATTTCCATGGAGGTGTAGAAACCAGGTTGAACTCAAGATTATATATCAGACCGGAGTTTATGTATAAGAATGAGTATTTGAGTTCAGAAATCGTAATTGGGGCCAATTTCATGATGGCCACTGGTGACAAAGGCATTGTTTTGCATTATGGAGTATGGTACAGAAACAAAGAAGATATAATCCCGACTTTTGGCTTTCAGAAAAATAGATTTAAGTTTCTTCTTTCCTACGATGTAGATGTGTCTGCCTTACAATTGACTTCGGCTAATAAGGGCGGATTAGAGATATCTTTGGCCTATAACTATAATTATTCGAGTCCAAGGAATGTGAAGCGATTGGTAAGACGAAAAAAAGCTAAGAAGTTAGGGGATAAGGCTATTTCGTGTCCTAAGTTTACCAATGAAGATTAATGCATGATAAAAAAATCCCCTGATCTACTTAGAAAAGGGGAAATGTTTGAGAGTTACATCCGATCTTTTTTGATATACTCTTTTTTCTTTTTTTCAATAACTTTACCTCCAATAACAACTACAATTTCACCTTTCACGGTTTTTGCTGAAAAATGAGCAATGAGTTCAGCAAGTGTACCTCTGGCATTTTCTTCGTGCAGTTTGGTGATTTCTCGCGAAACTGAAGCTTTACGATCCTCTCCAAAAACCTCAGCAAATTGGGTTAATGTTTTTACCAGTCGGTGTGGTGATTCGTAAAATATCATTGTTCTTTGTTCTTCAGCCAGTTCGTTTAGTTTGTTCTGACGACCTTTCTTTTGAGGTAAAAACCCTTCGAAACAGAATCGTTCATTGGGAAGTCCGGAGTTTACCAATGCAGGCACAAAAGCAGTGGCACCAGGAAGGCATTCAACCTCAATATCATTTTCTAAACAATGTTTAACCAGAAAAAAACCAGGATCTGAAATAGCAGGAGTCCCAGCATCCGATATCAAGGCTATGGTTTGTCCAGCCAATATTCGATCAACAATTTGCTGAGAGCTTTTGTGCTCATTAAATTTATGATGCGAAATCAATGGTTTATTAATTTCATATCGTTTCAGTAAAAAGCCCGAAGTGCGTGTGTCTTCGGCAAGGATAACATCAACAGATTTTAAAACATTAATGGCTCTAATGGTAATATCCTCGAGGTTTCCAATGGGTGTTGGGACTAAAAAAAGTTTCGACATGAAAGACGTTTTGCGATTTTTATTTATCTGTCAAAGATAAGGAGAATGTGGCGATTACTTCCGAAAAAAAGATTTTTCCGAGCCTAAATTATTCGAATTTTCTTTTGATGAGATCAAAGAATTGAATAACGGGTTCTTCTTCCATATTCCACTCCATTGTTTGATCGAAATGATTTATGATTGTATCGTAATCAGCTTGTGCGTTGATGTATTGTATTGCCGATTTGTAATCTTCAGGCTGGTTGTCGAAAAGCTCACGTATAAATAAGAACTGATCGTTAATTCCAATTGCTGTTTGAATATCAATTAATCTGGCCTTCTGAATTTTCTCTTGTAAATTACTGCCTCTTTCAGCCTGAAGCCTATCATTTAGAGTTGAAACATTTGTTTCGGGGGTTTTTTCGATGGGTATCGCGTTTTCCATCTCCATATGATCCGAAGTGAATGAGTTCGCCACATCATCTTTATCACAGATCTCGTCATTGGATTCTTCGTTAATCAAATCTTTTTCATTTAGAATCGGTTTAGGATCTTCTTCTGAAACGTTTTCTTTTGTAATTGGATTCGAACTTGAATTTGTCTGATTATTTAAATTCAATTTTAGGATTTCAACATCATTATATAAGCTCGATAGGCGAGATTCCAATAAAGGGAAACCATCTTTTAAGTCATTTTCGTCATGTTGAAAATGGTTGATTAAGTTTTGAATTTCCTCAATATTATTTTTAATAAGCTGTATGATTAATTTATTGTTCATTGAGTCTGAATGTTATTTCAATCTGAATACGAATTGTAGAATCGCAATCAGCTTGAAAGATTAAAATTGCCCTGTTTCTAATTAAAAATGGATTAATACGGATTCTTTCAAAATAAGATATCGATCCTGAGATATCTACTTAAAAAAGTCTGTAAAAGCCTGAAAATAGGGTTTCTTTATTTGTATGATCATGGTCTGCCCGTATTAATCACTTTGTGAAAAATGCTGATTAATAAGCGAGTCGCACTTTGCGATAATATATCGCAAATTACTAAATAAATTTAGAGCTTTTCTTATTTTTGTGTGACGATGTAAAATGATTAAAGAAAATAAATATGTTTCTTGAAAACGATATTAGTAGTGCAGGAAGTCGAGGATGGATTGAAGTTGTGGCAGGTTCAATGTTTTCCGGAAAAACAGAGGAGTTAATTCGACGTTTGAATCGGGCCAAAATTGCCAAACAAAAGGTTGAGATTTTCAAACCTAAAGTTGATACACGCTATTCTGAGGATGAGGTTGTGTCACATAATTCCAATGCCATTCGTTCAACGCCTGTCGAAACTGCTGCAAATATTTTACTATTGTCGAGTGATGTTGATGTCATTGGCATTGATGAGGCACAATTTTTTGACGATGGTCTCGCTGAGGTTTGTAATGAACTGGCCAATCAAGGCATTCGTGTTATTGTTGCGGGTTTGGATATGGATTTCCAGGGTAAACCTTTTGGTCCTATTCCCGGACTTATGGCAACGGCAGAGTATGTAACCAAAGTGCATGCTGTTTGTATGCAATGTGGTAATTTAGCTCAATATTCACATCGCCTTTCAGATACGGATAAGCTTGTCCTTTTGGGTGAAAAAGATGCTTACGAGCCTTTGTGCCGTGTTTGTTATGGTAAGGTTCAACGTCATTAATTTCTTATATTTCATTTGTTTAAATTTATTTAAAATCTGATTTTGAATTCATCTCAAACATATCAATTGAATCAAATCGCTCAAATTATTGGGGGAACTTTAGTTGGTAAGGCTGATTTTGAAATAGATCGTTTATCCATTGACAGTCGAACCCTGGTTTTGGCATCAAACACCTTGTTTTTTGCATTGGAGGGGGATAGGCATAATGGTCATGATTACATTCAGGATTTGTATGAAAAGGGAGTTAGAGCATTTGTTGTACGGAAACCAATCGAAAAAGATCTTTTTGAAGACTGTAACTTTATAAGCGTAAAAGATACGCTTAAAGCTCTTCAGGTACTTAGCTCACATCATCGGAAACACTTTTCATATCCGGTGGTTGCCATCACAGGAAGTAATGGTAAAACCATTGTGAAAGAGTGGTTGTACCAGGTTTTGAATCCCTATTTTCGTATCGTTCGGAGTCCCAAGTCATATAACTCGCAGGTGGGCGTTCCCATTTCGGTTTGGCAAATGGAGAAGGAAGATGAGTTGGCTATTTTTGAAGCGGGTATCTCTCAGTCTTCAGAAATGGGAAATCTAGAAGAGATTATTCAACCTACAGGTGGTATTTTTACGCATTTAGGTACGGCTCATCAGGAGAACTTTGAGGATTCCAGATCATTACTTCTTGAAAAAATCAAGCTGTTTAAATCTTGCGATTGGCTTGTCTATTGCAGCGATAATGCAATAGTGGATCAGGAAATCGCTGCTTACTGCGATGAGAAAACAGAATTGTTAAGTTGGTCTAAAACAAAAGACGCCAGTTTACAGATCTTTTCTGTTGGGCATGTTGATCGATATACATGCATAAAAGCCCTTTATAAAGGTAAAGAGAAAACAATCAGGCTTCCGTTTTCTGATGTGGCATCTATTGAAAATGCCATACACTGTTGGTTGACATTTTTGCATCTGGGTTTGTCGGATGATAATATTCGTAAAGGGTTTCTCGATTTGCAGCCTGTGGCTATGCGAATGGAACTGAAGGAAGGGCAGAACAATTGTCTGTTGATCAATGATTTTTATAACTCTGATTTAAGTTCTTTAATCATAACCCTTGATATGCAGAATCAATACGCTCAAGGGAGAAAGAAGACACTGATTCTATCTGATATTCTTCAAACGGGGCTAGATAAAGAAAATTTATATGCACAGGTTGCAGAATTGATTGAATTAAATAAAGTTGAAAAGCTTGTCGGAATTGGCGATCATATTTCTTCACAGTCTGATTTGTTTAAGTGTGAGTCTATTTTTTATCCCAATACTGAAACCTTTCTCAAAACAATAGATACAAAAGTTTTTAAAAACGAAATCATACTCATTCGGGGCGCAAGAAATTTTCGTTTCGAACGCATCTCAAGTGCGCTTCAAAATAAAGCTCATCGTACCATACTCGAGGTGAATTTAACGGCTATGGTGCACAATTTAAATTATTTTAGGTCTTTATTGGATACCAAAACCAAGTTGATGGTTATGGTAAAAGCCTTTTCTTACGGAAGTGGATCAAGTGAGATTGCGAATCTTCTTCAATATCATCGGGTCGATTATTTAGCTGTTGCAATAGCGGATGAAGGTGTTGAATTGCGAACAGAGGGAATTCGTACGCCAATAGTTGTCATGAATCCGGAGTTGCATAGTTTCGAAACAATGCTTGATTATAATTTGGAGCCCGAGATATACAGTTTAAGTGTATTGAAAAATTTTGAATCGGTTATTAAAAAATCCGGATTGAAGAATTACCCCATTCATTTAAAGTTGGATACTGGTATGTATCGTATGGGATTTGTCGGTTCGGAATTGGATGAATTAATCGGTTATTTGAAAGATAATCCTCATTTTTATATTCGATCGGTATTTTCTCATTTAGCAGGTTCAGATGAAGAAATTCACGATGATTATACCCAATCTCAAATCAATAAATTTGAAGTCTGGACAGATAAAATTCGAGCTGAATTTCCCTATCAGATTGACAGACATATTTTGAATACATCCGGGATTGAACGATTCCCAAAGGCTCAGTTTGAAATGGTTCGTTTAGGCATTGGACTTTATGGCGTTAGCGCGACCAATCAAAATAAGTTGATGAATGTTAGTAGTTTGAAAACGACAATTTCGCAGATAAAATGGGTTGATAAAGACCAAACTGTTGGTTACAGTCGTAAGGGGAAACTGAATAAGAAAAGTCGTATTGGTATCATTCCAATTGGTTATGCTGACGGGTTTAACCGAAAGTTAAGCAATGGAGTAGGGCACGTGTTGGTGAATGGAAAAACCGCACCTGTTGTTGGAAATATCTGTATGGATATGTGTATGATTGATTTAACCGATATTGACGCAAAAGAGGGGGATGCGGTTACGATTTTTGGAGATGATTATTCTCTGAATAAAATGGCAGAGCAATTAGATACAATCCCATATGAGATTCTCACAACGGTATCCCGTCGGGTCAAACGAATTTATTTTCAAGAGTAATTCGAGCGATATTAAATATAGGCGCATAAAAAAAACCGATGATCTGATCATCGGTTTTTTAATATCTGTAACGATACGGTTATTCAGGATGAATAGCTTCTACAGGACAAGCATCAACGCAAGTACCACAGTCAGTACATAGATCTGCATCGATAACATAACGTTCATCTCCCATAGAGATTGCTTCAACTGGACATTCTCCTTCGCAAGAACCGCAAGAAATACAATCGTCGTTAATTACGTAAGCCATTGTGTTTTATTTTTTAGTGTTAATACTAATGCAAATGTAATATCATATTTTAAACTCAAAAAGAAAATGGGATAGAATTCCTCTATTTTAAAAGAGATTAAATAGTGAAACAAAGCCTTATTATTTGAAGCTTAGTCTTAATAGTCAGTAAATAAAGACTTTTGTGTCTTGAAAGTGAAAATTATTTACAATAATCTTATTCTGATTTATTTAAGAAATCCACTGCTAAATAGGCCATTGTTCCCATTGAGGTTTCCAGACTTTGATCATCGGCATGGAAATTTGAGGTGTGTAAGCCACCCGATTTTTCTTTCTTAACGCCAAATCGATAAAAACATGCCGGGTATTTTTGGGAATAAAATCCAAAATCTTCTGTGGTCATTCTGATATCCATATCTTCAACCCTTTCAGAATCTAAATAGGCAATGGCTGCGCCTTTCGCCGATCGGGTATGCTCGATGTGATTCACCAAATATGGATAACCATGTTTGATGTCCACTTCACATACTACTCCCATTCCCTTAGCTGTGTTTTGTGCTATGTCTGTGATTAATTGTTTGGCTTCTGCACGCCATTTTTCATCCATTGTTCTGAATGTTCCTTCAATAGCCACTTCTTGTGGAATAATGTTGGTTGCTCCTTCGGCTATCATACGACCAAATGACAGGACAGTGGGGATTCGTATATCGGCACGCCTGCTGACTACTTGTTGCAAGGCCACAACGATATGAGAGGCTATTAGAACTGTATCATCGCAGCGATGAGGCATCGCGCCATGTCCACCTTTACCTTTAATCTTTAAATAAATTTCGTCTCCCGAGGCCATATACATTCCTTCACGAAAACCAACATGTCCGGATTCCATATCAGGTAAGACATGTTGTGCTATAATCAAATCGGGTTTCGGATTAAGCGCACCTTCCTCCATCATCATTCTGGCCCCGCCCGGAAGGAGTTCTTCTCCAGGTTGGAAAATGATTAAAACAGTGCCTTCCCATTCGTTTTTTAGTTCCTGAAGAATTTTGGCTGTTCCAAGTAGGCTCGCCATATGCATGTCATGACCACAAGCATGCATGACGCCACTATTTTTTGAGCAAATTGAGTGGGAATCATTTTCTTTAATAGGTAAGGCATCCATATCTGCACGAAGAGCCAGTACTTTTTTGTTTGGGTTCTTCCCTTCAATTTTTCCAACGATACCCGTTTTTACAAAACCATTCTTGTAGGGAATACCATATTCATCCAATTTTTTTTGAATGAAGGCTGAAGTTTCGAACTCTTCAAAAGAAAGTTCAGGGTATTGGTGTAAATGAGTTCTGATTGCCTTAATATCCTCAAGATAATTACGACTAAGTTCTTTTATTTTATTGATAATTTGTTCCATGAGTCATTTTCTAAACTGTTAGTCTTCATTTTTTATTTGCCGGCAATCATCTTAATTGCAACAATTAACATGAAAAATCCAAATATCTTTTTCAGGGTTTTTGCCGGAAGATGTATAGAAACCAAGGACCCAATATATCCGCCAGCCACAAAGGCAATACATAAGATGAGCGCGACTTTAATGTCGATATGTCCTTCTTTATAATAATTATAAGCTGCCAATATACCTATAGGAGGCAACATAAAGGCTAAATTTGTTCCTTGAGCTTGGTGCTGGCTGTATCCAAATAAGAACATAAGAGCAGGTACAATAACAATTCCTCCACCTACACCTAAGCTGCCCCCAACCAGTCCGGCACTTAAGCCAATCAGGACGAGTAATAAAATATCCGAAATCTGCATGTTTAAAATGAATAGGTACAGAAAGTAAAATTAGGAAAATCAATTTAAGAATCAATTTTAATCTTTTATGGATGAAGATTGTGAAGTATATGATAAGTTAAAGTGGTAAGTTTTTTTCGATTACAGCACTCTGTAAGTCACAATGACTAATCATTAACAAGGATTTAAAGATATAATGGGGAGTTTTATCTGATTTTAATTATTTTTGTCTGAATGATTTCTTAGGAAATCATAATTTAGTCTTTTTTATAACTGTATTTCAAATAGCATAAAAAGCTGTTTGAAATATTTTAATAGAATATTTTATGAGAATTTTTCATGTACTATTGATTGGATTAATCCTATCAAGTTTTGGAGCGATTGCTCAGGACACAAAACCGTTGATAGAATTTAAATCTAAGACTCACGACTTTGGAACCCTAAAAGAAGAGAATGGGAAGCAGGTTTATTCTTTTGAATTTGTAAACAAGGGCACTTCTCCGATTATTATTAAAAATGTAAGATCGTCATGTGGGTGTACAACTCCGGATTGGAGTAAGGCTCCTGTGGCCCCAGGTCAGAAAGGTTTTGTTAAAACAACTTTTGATCCTAAAAATCGTCCGGGTTCATTTAATAAGTCAATAACAGTTACTTCAAATAGCAACCCTCCAATTTCGATTCTTCGTATTACGGGTAAGGTGTCTCCACGTGTTAAAACGGTACTGGATTCATTCCCTCGTATGATGTCAGGTCTTAGAATGCCTAATAATCATTTCCCAATGACTAAGGTCAAGAGCAATGAAATTAAGGAAGCTACTCTTGAGGTGTATAATGATACGGATAGTGTAATGACTGTGGCTTTCAGAAGAGTTCCTGCACATTTGAAAATAAAACTTGTACCCGAAAAAATTGCACCTAAAAAACGAGCTAAGGTTGTAGTTGTATACGATGCAGCTAAAAAGAATGACTGGGGTTTTGTTACCGATTATTTGGATGTTCTGGTTAATGGAAAATTTGAACCTCGAAATCGTTTTACAATTAGTGCTGATATTATTGAAGATTTTGGACAGTTATCTGATGAAGAGTTAGCTAAAGCGCCAAAATTAGAATTTGAAGAAAAAGTTTTCAATTTTGGTGAATTACAGCAAGGTGAAAAGGCTGAACATACATTCTTAATGAAAAACACAGGTAAGTCTGATCTTTTGATTCGAAAGACAAAAACATCTTGTGGTTGTACGGCTATTTCTCCTCAGTCTAAAATTATTAAAGCCGGTGAATCTACTGAGTTGAAAGTTATTTTTAATTCCAGAGGAAAACGAGGCCGTCAAAACAAACGCATTACTGTTATAACCAATGCACCTACATCGTCAACTGTTAATTTGCGAGTTATGGGGAATGTGGTTATGCCAAAAGTAAATTAAATTCAGAAAAGGGATAACAATATCATTATTGTTAGAAAATATAGCGTTAAAAAAGGTTGTTGGAATGTCATTTCAACAACCTTTTTTTTATTCTGAAATGTGATTCTTTCAGGCCGATTTACTTAGGCTTGAGTTCGTTTTTTTTTTAACTTCGCATAAGCATTTGTCATCTTAGGATTTCAAATGTGATAGAATTTCTTTACAAATTTTGATGTAAAAAGATAAGATCGTTATATCGCCTTTAAGTAAAAAATATACAGTCATGGTAGATAAAAAAGATAAAGGACATATCGAAAATGATCCTTCATTCAAGGGGTTGTCTGTTAATTCCGGCATAAGTCAACCACCTTCAATAAACCCTAAAATAGCAGAACGTCTTAAAAATAGGAAAAGAAAGAAATATACTATTGAAGAGTATGTGAAAGGTATATTGGATGGTAATATGGCTATTTTAAGTCAGGCCATCACTTTGGTTGAGAGTTCAAAGTTTGAACACCAAAAGGTGGCTCAGGAAATTATTGAGCGCTGTTTACCCTATTCTGGTAAATCAACTCGAATAGGAATTACGGGTGTGCCTGGCGCTGGGAAAAGTACCTTTATCGAAGCTTTTGGAAAGCATGTAACAGCTATGGGACACAAGTTGGCTGTTTTGGCTATTGACCCAAGTAGTGAGAGAACCAAAGGGAGTATTTTGGGTGATAAAACACGGATGGAAGAACTGGCCGTAGATCCTCATGCATATATACGTCCGTCACCATCTGCGGGTTCATTAGGCGGCGTGGCACGTAAAACTCGTGAGAGTTTAATTCTCTGTGAGGCTGCGGGTTTTGACACCATTTTAATTGAAACTGTCGGGGTGGGGCAGTCCGAAACGGCTGTTCATTCTATGGTCGATTTCTTTTTGCTGATTCAGATTGCAGGTGCTGGTGACGAATTGCAAGGCATCAAACGCGGTATTATGGAGATGGCTGATGCCATTGCCATTAATAAGTGTGATGGAAGCAATATCACCAAAGCGAAATTGGCACGCGTTCAATTTGAAAATGCCTTACATTTATTTCCTCTGTCACCTTCAAAATGGTCACCAAAGGTGTTGAGTTGTTCGTCTCTTGAGCGTACAGGAATAAATGAAATCTGGGATACCATCATGGATTATTGTCAGCATACCCAGGAGAATAATTACTTCGATCACCGTAGACGTGAGCAAGCAAAATATTGGATGTATGAAACAATTCATGAACAATTAAGAGATAATTTTTATCACGATAAGAAAATCAAAGGGATGATTCCTGATTTTGAATCAAAAGTTTTAAGTGATGAGATGAGCTCTTTTATAGCTGCTTATAAATTATTGAACACGTATTACGACGAGGTAAAAAAAGGGGAATAACGCCCCTTATATGTAATACATCTGATTAAAACCAATATTAATGGTTTATATGATACACTTATCGAAATAAGTTTCTGGACTCAAATTAATTAATTAGTTTTAGCGGATTCTAAACTTAAAATTTTAAAACACATTTTATGAAAAAATTACTTTTCGTGGGCGTTGCAATTTCAGTTTTATTTGCTGCATGCAATACTCAAAAAAAATACGAACTTTCAGGTAAGATTGAAGGTCAAACAGAGGGGAAAATCTTTCTGAATATTGAAAAAGACAGACAACTTGTGAAGATTGATTCAGCTGATATTGTAAATGGTGAATTTAAAATCGAAGGAAGTGTCGCTGTTCCTGATATGTATTATTTACAAATAGGAGACAAAAGAGGCGCAATTCCTGTATTTCTAGAGAATGCACCGATTCAGGTTGAAGCAAATATTGAAGCTTTGCGTGATGCAAAAATTACGGGGTCTGCTACTCAGGATCTTTATAAGAAATTTGTGGATTCTATGATGGAATACAAGGCTAAACAAGAACCTATTGTTGCGGCTTATAGAAAAGCAAATGCTGAAAAAGATGAAGAAGCTGTTAAAAAGGCAATTGCTGAATATGATGCAATTGATGCCGAAAAAATGGAAAACATCAAGAAATTTGTTAAAGCGAACAGTAATTCTGCAGCAGTTGCTATTGTAACTAAAAATAACCTTCTTAACCAGTTAAAAGTTAACGAGGTTGAGGAGTTGTATAATACTTTTGGCAAAGATGTTAAAGCGACTCGAAGCGCTATTGCCATCAATGACAGAATTGAATTATTAAATAAAGTTGCCGTTGGTCAACCAGCTCCTGACTTTACTTTAAATACACCAGAAGGTACACCTTTTAGCCTTTCAAGTCTTAAAGGTAAGGTTGTTGTTATGGATTTCTGGGCATCATGGTGTGGTCCTTGTCGTAGAGAAAACCCTCATATGGTAGAAATTTACAATGAACTGCATGATAAAGGCGTTGAGTTTTTAGGTGTTTCATTGGATAAGAAAAAAGAGGATTGGATTAAAGCTATTGAAAAAGATGGCTTAATCTGGAATCATGTTTCTGATCTTGAGTATTGGAATTCTGCTGCTGCTAAACTTTATGGAATCAATTCTATTCCTGCAACTGTAGTTATCGATCAGAATGGCGTTATTGTTGCCAATAAAGTATTTGGTGACGAGCTAAAGGCTGAACTAGATAAATTATTGAAGTAGTCAAGATTTACAGAAGGAAACTTCTCGTAAGAAAAGCCTGAGTGATTATTGTCACTCAGGCTTTTTTTATGGCATTTAAAGGCATGAAAAAAGGGAATTCATATGATGAATTCCCTTTTAATATCTATGGCTAGGATTAACCTAGTTTACTAATTCGATCTAGCTTAACCTTATCTAAAATTTTAATTTTCCGACCATCAATCGCAATCACACCTTCGCCTGCAAAGGTCGATAGTGTTCGAATTGCATTTGAGGTTGTCATGTTGGATAAGTTTGCAATATCTTCTCTTGACAGGTAGACTTTGATGGTGACTCCGTCGTCCTCGAAACCGTATGTGTCGCGAAGGAATAGTAGTGATTCTGCCAAACGTCCACGAATATGTTTTTGAGTTAAAGTAACGGTTCTGTTATTAGAGAATCCCAATTCGGTTGCAAAAGAACGAATGATACTTAATGAAAGTTCAGAATTTGTTTTGATCAGTTTTAGAATCATGTCATAACTAACGGTACAAGTGATTGAATCTTCAATAGCAACTGCAGATGCAATATTGTTTTCTTCTGCGAAAAGAGCTCTGTACCCAATAAAACCAACTGGTTTAGCCATACGTACAATTTGCTCACGACCGCCAACACCTTCTTTGAATATTTTAACTTTCCCTTCTTTCAATGAGATGAGCCCAAGAGGTTTTTCACCTTCTTTGTAAATATATTCACCTTTCTTAAAAAAGCTACAACTCATATTTTGAAGTAAATTCTCTTTTTCTTCTGGAGAAAGAACATTGAAAACTGAATTCGGATTGTTAATTACCTCAACGCAGATTTGTTCTCTAATCTTTTTTTCACTCTCAATCATGATCGGATCTGGTGTATGAATTTTAGTAATCGGATATGTTATAAAACATTCCAAATGTATGAAAATCAAATTAAATGGCAAAAGGAATAAAGAAATTAATCTTCAATCATTTTGTGTGTTTAATTATCAGACATTCAGGTGCTTTTGACTTTTTCTAATGTTTAGCAACCAAAGGAATCTTTCTGCCATAGCCAAAAGCCTTCGACGAAACGCGTAAAACAGGTGCTGTTTGAAATCTTTTATACTCGTTCATATTCACCAAACGAATTATCTTATCAACCACCTCTTTAGCAAAACCTTGTTCTATAATTTCATTCACAGGCATATTCTTTTCGATATATAAAAAAAGAATTTTATCCAGAATGTCGTAGTCTGGTAAGGAATCGGAGTCTTTCTGGTCAGGTCGTAATTCAGCTGAAGGCGGTTTTACAATACTATTAAGTGGAATAACCTCTTTGTCTTTGTTCATATAATAGGCCAGTTTAAAGACATCTGTTTTGTAAACATCACCTAAGACGGCAAGGCCACCATTCATATCGCCATAAAGTGTGCCGTAGCCCACCGCTGATTCACTCTTATTGGAGGTATTGAGCAGGATATGGCCAAATTTATTGGATAAGCCCATCATCAGAGTTCCTCTGATTCGTGCCTGGATGTTTTCTTCAGCAACATTAAAAGGCAAGTCGCCAAAAATAGGAGCGAGGCTGGCTTCAAAAGATTTGAAGATATCCTGAATAGGAACAATTTCGTACTGGATACCCAGGTTGTTTGCCAAATCGATGGCATCTTTTACCGAATGATCTGACGAAAATTCAGAAGGCATGAGTAAAACACGAACATTTTCTTTCCCAAGCGCTCTTTCAGCTAAAACAACGGTGACGGCTGAATCAATCCCTCCGGATAGCCCTAGTGTTGCTTTTTTAAAACCCATTTTCTGAAAATAGTCTTTTAAGCCCAGAACCAGAGCGTCGTGTATTTTTTCGATATAATCGATCTCTTTTTCTTCAACCTTTAAGTTTTCAATTTCATCGAGATTGATAAGCGCATAATCTTCTTCAAAATAGTTGAGTCGACACGCCACGTCTCCCTTTGAGTTGAGCACCATTGAATCGCCATCAAAAATTAATTCGGTATTGGCACCAATTTGATTCACATAGATAAGGGGTAATTGATATCTTTTTGATACAGCATGAAGAATTTCTGTTCGAATGTGTCGCTGATTGTGTGAAAATGGTGAGGCTGCAATATTGACAACAAAATCAGGTTTAAGAGGGTTCAACTGTTCCATAGGTGAAATGGTATACAGGGCTTCCTTTGCAAAATTATTATCAACAGGCTGTTGCTCCCATAAATCCTCACAGATCGTTATGGCTATTTTTTTCCCTTTGTATTCAACCAAACTATACTCCGTATTTGGCTCGAAGTAACGATATTCATCAAAAATATCATAGGTTGGCAGGAGGGTTTTATTGTGTATACTCTGAATTTTCCCCTCGCTGATGAAAAAGGCCGAATTGTACAAGTTTTTTCCTTTAGCATGAGGATTGATTGAAGGACCACCAACAACGGCTGCAATATCGATACAATGAGTGGCTACCTGATTCATGGCAGCCTGTGTTTTTTCAATAAAATCTTTTCGTTCCAATAAATCTTTAGGTGGGTAACCGCAGATTGCCAGCTCAGAAAAAACGACAAGATCTGCCTTCTCAGTCTTGGCTTTTTCGATAGCCGTAATGATTTTATCCGTATTAAGTTCGAAATTTCCTATATGATAGTTAAGTTGTGCTAGAACAATCTTCATTTCTGTATGATTTGTACGATAATTTGATTTAATCCCCTCTTGGGGTGATGGGCAAAGTTAATGATAAATCATTAATCTTTTAAAGCTCAATGCCCTAATGAATAGACAAATTTTAGAGCTAGAAATATGGCTTTTTAACTTTGATGCCTCCCGTATTTTGGTAATTTTGAATGGAACTTATTTTTCAATAAAGTAGAATATGCTTTTTTTGTTTATAAGTTCAGCCATAAATTTAATTGTTATAAAATGAGAAGATTAGCATTGAGTATGCTTTTAGGACTGGCCTGTGTTTTTGTTGCTTGCCAATCGAATAAACTAAAAGTTGATGTGTCTGATATCGAGTTGGATATAAAAATAGATCGATTTGAAACGGATTTGTTTGCTTTAAAAAAGAATGGATCACTTAATGAACTGAAAGAGAAATATCCAAAAGTATTAAAACTTTATTCAGAGAGGGTCATTGGTTTGGGCCAGGTTGAAGATCCAAACTTTCCCATATATCTGAATAAATTTCTCAACGATTCAACCATGAACCTTGTGGCAGATAGAATTGATTCTGTTTTTCCTAATTTGGATTCACAGGAGAACGAATTGACCGAAGGGTTTAAGCATCTTAAATACTATTATCCCAATAAAACGATACCTAAACTTTTTTCACAGCTTTCGGGTTTTAACCAATCTATAGTTGTTGATGAGGGGCTGATTGGGGTGAGTTTGGATAAGTATCTAGGGAAGGATTGTGATTTTTATGCCTTTTTGAGTCGTCCTATATATTTACGTGAAAATATGACTCCCGAGCGGATTGCTCAGGATATTTTATTGGCTTATGGTTTGACTGAATTTCCTTTTAAAGCCAAAGCGCAGAATCTGATGGAGCAAATGATTTATCAGGGTAAAATCTTGTATTTCTTACAAGCCCTAATGCCGGAAAAAGCGGAATATGATATTATGAAATACAGCCCTGAGGATTTGCAATGGTGTGTGAATAATGAGGCGCAAGTTTGGGCTTACCTGATTGAACAAAAACACCTGTTTAGTACAGAAAGCAGTATGCTTCGTAACTATATTCATGATGCCCCATTTACTACGGGTATGCCCCAAGAATCGCCCGGTCGTATTGGAACATGGATTGGATTGCAGATTGTGAAATCGTATATGACCAAACATTCTGAAATAAGCTTACAGGATATGATGGCGAATAATGATTATGCAGCGATACTAAGAGAGTCAGCTTATCAGCCTTGATAAATATTAAGAACAGAATATTATCCTATAATGATAGATGAAGAAAAGAAGCGGATACGTAAAGAGATTCGTCAACTAAAAAATGCGATAAGCCTGGAAGAGAAAGTTCGCCGATCGAAGCTTATTCTGGATAAAGTTGAGCAATTACCCGAATTTATTTCTGCCAAAACAGTGATGCTCTATTGGGCTATGGACGATGAGGTTCAAACTTCTGATTTTGTAGTGAAGTGGGCAGCGAGCAAGCGTGTGATATTGCCCTGCGTGAATGGTAACGATCTCGATTTGCGAGTGTTTAGAGGCGAAGAAGATTTAGTTGCGGGTGAGAACTTTGGTATTCCTGAACCCTCAGGTGAACTCTTTTTGGATTATGATGAAATAGACTTAATTCTTGTTCCAGGGGTTGCTTTCGATGTGGATAACAATCGAATGGGGAGGGGCAAAGCGTATTACGACAGGTTACTCTCAAGCCTTAAGGCATACAAGCTGGGTGTCTGTTTCGATTTCCAGCTATTGCAGTCGGTACCAACCGATGAGCACGATATAAAAATGGATAGAATTGTTTCGGAATAATTTTTATTTAAAGAAGGCGTAGACATAAAGAAAGCCACGATAATATCGTGGCTTTACATTTATATAAATCTAATAATCTTTTCAGATATACTAGATATGAATTACTTCATCATAGGCAGCTGCAGCAGCTTCCATCACCGCTTCACTCATAGTTGGGTGAGGATGAATAGCTTTGATTAACTCGTGACCTGTTGTTTCAAGTTTACGAGCAGTAACCAATTCTGCAATCATTTCAGTTACGTTAGCACCTACCATATGCGCTCCTAAAAGCTCACCATATTTCGCATCGAAAATTAATTTTACGAAACCTTCGTTGGCACCGGCAGCACTCGCTTTACCCGAAGCAGAGAATGGGAATTTACCCACCTTAATTTCGTGACCAGCATCTTTAGCAGCCTTCTCAGTTAATCCCATTGAAGCAACTTCAGGCGTTGTATAGGTACAACCCGGAATTGTTGTGTAATCGATAGGTTCAACATGCATACCTGCGATTTTTTCAACACAACAGATGCCTTCAGCAGAAGCTACGTGAGCTAATGCAGGACCTGCTACGATATCACCAATCGCGTAAACGCCTTCAACATTTGTACGGAAATAATCATCAACAACAACACGTCCGTTTTCGGTTACAACACCAGCCTCTTCAAGACCAATATTTTCAGTATTAGGTGTAATACCTACAGCTGAAAGAACAATTTCACACTCGTGAACTTCAATTTCACCTTTTTTATTCTTGATGTTTACTTTTAGGTCACCTTCGGTTCCTTCAACAGACTCAACCGATGAGTTAACCATCACCTTAATTTTATTCTTTTTGAACGAACGTCCCATTTGTTTTGAAACTTCTTCGTCCTCAATAGGAAGAATGTTTGGCATAAACTCAACCAAAGTAACCTGAGTTCCAAGGCTTGAGTAGAAGTATGCAAACTCAGATCCAATGGCACCAGAACCAACAACAATCATTGATTTAGGTAATTTTTCAAGGGTTAGAGCTTTACGATAACCAATAATAGTTTTACCATCCTGAGGCAAGTTTGGTAATTCGCGAGAGCGAGCTCCTGTAGCTAAAATAATGTGCTTTGCCTCGTAGTTCGTTTTGCTACCATCTTCAGCCAAAACTTCCAGCTTTTTGTCAGCCGTCAGCTTACCAAAACCATTGATAACGGTAACCTTGTTCTTTTTCAATAAATATTGAATACCCGCACTCATTTTATTGGCAACGCCACGGCTACGCTCAACAATTTTTTCAAAATCAGGCTTAATCTCACCTTCAACAGCGATACCATAATCAGCCGAATGCTTCATATAGTCGAATACCTGAGCTGATTTTAATAATGATTTGGTTGGGATACATCCCCAGTTTAAACAGATGCCACCAAGTTCGGCACGTTCAACTACGGCAACGTTCATACCCAATTGTGCACCTCTAATGGCGGCTACATAACCTCCAGGTCCACTTCCTACTACTATTAAATCGTAAGTCATTTTTTATTTTTGTTGTTTAGTTTATTAATACATATTACGTTTTTCGATCTGTTTATGATTCTGTGATTATAGAATCCCGATCTGATCTAAATTTGCTGCTAATTTATTAATTCTAATTCTAAATAACGCTTATTCGTCCACTTTTCTGCTTAGTTTTAAAAGACTTAATTGAACTATTTTGGCAATGATAAACAAAATAACGAATGAGAATATAATGGTTGCACCCGAAGGTACATTTAATTTGTAAGCCATGAATAAGCCTAAAAGTGAGCCAATTATACCGAAGCTTATTGCTCCGAGAATCATTTTACCAAAATCCTGTGTAAACATATTGGCAATGGTTTGTGGAATGGTTAAAAATGAAATAACCAGTATGATTCCCACAACTTTGATATTTAAAACAATAGCCAAGGCTACTAAAGCAATCATCAGGTAGTTGAGAAATTGCACAGGTGCTTTATGTGTTTGTGCATAGGTTTCGTCAAAGGCCACATAAACAATGGGGCGCATCATTAGGGCAAAAACAGAAATGGTTAAAATACTTAAGCCTGAAAGCAGGTATAAGTCGAGACTCGATACGGTGAGAATACTACCAAATAAGAAACTCATAAGATTTGGGGCATAACCTGGAGTCATATAAATAAATATAATTCCCAATGCCATTCCCAAAGCCCAAAGAATGCCTATGACTGAGTCCTGGCGCACATCTGTTTTTTTCGACACCCATTCGATACCCAATGCTGAAAAAACGCCGAATACGGCTGCACCCAGTATAGGATTGAGCCCCAAAAACCAGGCAATTCCAATGCCTCCAAATGAAGCATGCGTTATACCACCACTGATAAATACGATACGGCGGGCAACGATATATGTCCCAATAATTCCACATGAAATGCTGGCTAAAATGGCTGCACCAATGGCATTCTGGAAGAAATTGTAGCTTAAAATGTCAATGATTTCGTTCATGAATCTTTGATTTCAGATGGTCCGTGATTTAATGTTTTTTCAAAACGCGATGGGGAACATCGCCATGAGTAATTAAATCGATCGGACAGTTGTATGTTTTGAGTTGCTCCTGATTGATGATGTTTGAATCGTGATAACACAAACTTCCGTTGACACATGCAATGGTTTTGACATGTGAGCTAATTGTGCCGATATCATGGGAAACCAAAATAATGGCCATGTGTTCGTTAAGTTTATCTAAAACCCCGTACAACTCCATTTCAAAATGACTGTCAACATAGGTGTCCGGTTCATCAAGAATCAGGATTTGAGGATTGGATATGATGGCTCGGCAAAGAAATACCCGTTGTAACTGGCCACCTGAAAGCTCTCCAATATTCTTATTCTTAAGATGAAGAATGCCCATTTGCTCCATTAATTCCTTAGCTTTCTTTTTATCTTCGGATTGATATCTGCCAAATAATTTTTTGTGTGACATCAATCCCGATAAAACAACTTCGCGGACAGAAATAGGAAATTTTTGATCGATGGTATTAATCTGAGGTAGGTATCCAATCAGATTGTCATCAATATTATTGAAATCGATACTTCCTTCAATGGGTTTGATCAAGCCTAAAATCACCTTTAGCAGAGTCGTTTTCCCCCCACCATTGGGGCCAATAATACCCAGGAAATCATTCTTCTTAACAACGAGGTCAACGTTCTTTAAAACGATTTTGTTGTCGTAACCAGCATAAACAGACTTTAATTCAAGTAGTTTGGTCATTTTTTTTCTTGTTGTTTTGAGATCAACTCACATTCTGAGTTCATACAAAATACGAAGTAATTCTCAGAAAATATGATTTTGGATTTAAACACGTGTTTTTGCGATTCGATATTAAGCCTCTATTGTTTTAGATAGCTTAAAATTCGATTCATCTCCGTTAACCAATCTTCACTTAAAGGATCAATTTGAATCAATTCAGCATCAATTTCTGCTGCTATGGTTTTGGCATTGTCAATATTGAATTGTTTTTGCAAGAAAATAATTTTGATCTGGTTTTTTTTAGCCAACTCAAGCATGTTTCTCATATGAGCTGGCGATGGTGCTTTACCATCGTGTTCAATTGAGATTTGAGTCAAACCGTAATCGCGGGCGATATACGAAAGTGCTGGATGGTAGATCATGAATGCTTTTGATGGCATTTGGCTAAAAATAGCTTCTGCTCCTTTATCCATGATGTTGATATCTGCCATCAACTTCATATAATTCATTGTGTATTCCTGTTTTTTTTCAGGTGCCAATTCAACCAAAACCTTAAATGTATTTGCCACCAATTGCTTTGCCGTTTTAGGTGATGACCAAACATGCGGATCAATCCCGCCTTCATGCACATGATCGCCATGACGAAATTCGGGGCCGCGAATAAATTCAATTCCCTCAGAAATATCGATACTTTTAATTTGAGAATTCCCTTCAAATAATTTGTTTAACCAAGCCTTTTCGAAAGGAATGTGACCGATTTTTAAATACAAGGATGATTGAGACATTTCCTGCATTTGTTTCGGAGTTGGCTCATAGCTAGCCGGACTTGCTCCTGGAGGAATAAGTACATTTACTTTGAAATCTTCTCCGGCAATACGTTCTATAAAGTATTTTTGAGGAAGAATACTGACCGAAATCAGCTTATTATCAACTTTGTTTTGTTTAGAATTACAAGCCTGAAATCCCAAAGAAATCCCCAGGCATAGTATTAGTAGAGTGATTTTGTTCATTTGATTTTGATTCTTCAATTTAGAATAGTTTCAAATAACAAATGTAAAATATTTTACTCAATTAGCAATCGCAGAATCTAATTAAAGCAACTCTTCCTTAAGAAATTTTGCTGTAAAGGATTCTTTGCATTTTACGACTTTCTCCGGAGTGCCGTAACACAAGACTTGACCTCCATTTCGACCGCCTTCGGGTCCAATATCAATAAGGTGATCTGCGACCTTAATTACATCCATATTGTGCTCAATGACGATTACTGTATTGCCTTTGTTTACTAAGCGATCAAGGACCTCAAGCAGGACACGTATGTCTTCAAAATGCAAACCCGTTGTGGGTTCATCCAGAATATAAAGGGTCTGACCTGTATCGCGTTTTGCAAGTTCAGTGGCAAGTTTAACGCGTTGTGATTCGCCACCGGATAGAGTTGTAGATGGTTGTCCTAATGTGATATAGCCCAGGCCAACGTCCTGCAAAACTTTTAGTTTAGGCAGAATAGCCGGAATGTTTTCAAAGAATTTAACCGCTTGATTGATGGTCATATCTAAAACATCGCCAATTGATTTTCCTTTGTATCTGACTTCAAGGGTTTCGCGGTTGTAGCGTTTTCCGTTACACTCATCACAATGAACGTAAACATCAGGCAGGAAATTCATTTCGATGGCACGAACGCCAGCTCCCTGACAAGTTTCGCAACGTCCACCTTTTACATTAAATGAAAATCGACCCGCTTTATAGCCTCGAATTTGAGACTCGGGTAGTTTCTCGAAAAGCTTACGAATATCACCAAAAACATTGGTGTAGGTTGCCGGATTTGAACGCGGGGTTTTCCCCAATGGCGCCTGATTCACTTCCACAACCTTGTCGATATGCTCTATCCCTTTAATTTTCTCGTAGCTTAAAGGATCTTTAACTGATCGGTAAAAATGCTGAGAAAGAATAGGTTGCAGGGTACCATTAATTAAACTCGATTTTCCACTTCCCGAAACACCTGTAACACAGATGAATTGTCCCAGTGGGAAACTAACATCCACATTTTTTAGGTTATTTCCTTTACAACCCATTAGTTTGATGGCTTTACCGTTTCCTTTTCTACGCTCTGTCGGAACCTGAATTTCTTTTTCACCGTTGATGTATTGCGATGTTAAGCTATTTCCTTTTAGCATTTTATCAGGCGTACCGGCAAAAACAACTTCTCCGCCATGTTTTCCCGCAAATGGCCCCATGTCCACAACATAGTCTGCGGATTGAATCATATCCTTATCGTGCTCAACCACGACAACAGAATTCCCGGAATCACGCAGTTGGCGTAGGGATTGAATCAATTTTTGATTGTCCCTCTGGTGTAAACCAATACTGGGTTCATCGAGAATATAAAGAACATTTACCAGTTGGGAACCGATTTGTGTTGCCAGTCGGATTCGTTGTGATTCACCTCCCGAAAGGCTTATTGAACTTCGGTTTAGTGATAAATACTCCAAGCCGACATCAAGAAGGAACTCCAGTCGATCGCGGATTTCTTTTAAAACTTCACTCGCTATTTTGAGTTGTTTGCTACTTAAGTGTGCTTCTACTTCAGAAAACCATTCGCTCAAAAGACTCAGATCCATTTGAGCCAAATCGGTAATGTTCTTATCGTGTATTCTGAAATAAAGCGATTCTTTCTTTAAACGTTGCCCTTCACAAGTTGGACAAAGGGTATTCTTTATGAATTGTTCGGCCCACTTTTTTGCCTTTTTCGAAGTGGTACTGCTTTCCTGATTTGAGATATATTTCAGAACCCCATCAAAACTTAAAAAGTAGTTTGAAGAACTTCCCAGAGGTGTATTTTCAAGCTTGAATGTTTCACTTGAACCATCAAGAATAATGCTTAAAGCTTCTTCAGGAATATCTTTGATTGCGGTTTTTAAATCGAAATTGTACTTGCGGGCAATGGCTTCAATTTGCCAAAATATCAAGCTATTCTTGTATTTTCCCAATGGAACAATTCCGCCTGAATGGATGCTGATACTGTCATCTGGAATGATTTTTTCAATATCGATGGCACTAATTCGACCCAGGCCCTTACATTTTGGGCATGCTCCGTGTGGGGAATTGAAAGAAAAACTGTGTGGTGCAGGCGTGTTGTATGAAAGTCCTGTGCTTGGGCACATCAGTAAGCGGCTGTAATATTTAACTTCTTCACTATCCTTGTCCATGATCATGGTAATGCCTTTACCATGTTTCATAGCTGTCTGGATCGATTCTTTCAGACGCTTGTCACCAACTTCATCCACCACCAATTTGTCAATTAGAATTTCAATGGTGTGGCTTTTATAGCGATCCACTTTAAAACCGTGAAGCAATTCCACGATTTCGCCATCGACACGAGCATATAGAAATCCTTTTTTTCTAATTTGCTCGAACAGTTCTTTGTAGTGACCTTTTCGTCCCTTAACAATCGGGGCCAGAATATAAATACGTTTTTCGTTGAATTTATTGTAGATCAGGTCGATGATTTGCTCATCGGTATACTTGACCATTTTCTCGCCTGTTTCGTACGAATAGGCAACACTGGCTCTGGCAAAAAGTAATCGAAGAAAGTCGTAAAGCTCCGTGATGGTACCGACTGTAGAGCGTGGGTTTTTGTTTGTCGTTTTTTGTTCGATGGCGATAACAGGACTCAGCCCCGTTATTTTATCCACATCCGGGCGTTCCATTCCACCAAGGAACTGACGCGCATAAGCCGAGAAGGTTTCGATGTATCGGCGTTGGCCTTCTGCATAAATTGTATCGAAAGCCAATGATGATTTTCCACTACCGCTTAAACCGGTAATAACCGATAATTGGTTACGTGGAATGCTAACATCAATATCTTTAAGATTATGAACTCTGGCTCCAAGAACATCAATGTTCTCTGTTTCCAAAATTTCATTTGAAACGGTTTGCTTAGCTTTATCTTTCAATCTACAATCTCCTTATGCTTTATATGGTCTCAATTCTCTCAAGGCTAGGTAAACTCCATTGGGTCTAAATTGCCACCCTCTAGTTCTTTTTTTCTTGAGACGTTTTGTATTCAGAAAATGCAAAATTAATATATCCTTTGGCAGGAAGTGTAATTTCGTACTCTTTTTTATATTTATTTGTGAGATAGGGCTTTCTAAGCCAGGGATTAAAGAATTTCAAAAGTTTGTAATTGACCCCATTTTCTTTAGCAAAAAGAGCAAAATCCTTAATCCCGGTTTTAATTTTAAGCTTGCGGGTCGGAATATTTGGGTATAGATCACACTCGCGAAACTTGAAGCCGAAATTCTGAGGATTTTCCATAATGAGTTTTGCAGCTACAATTCGGAACATGTAACGAGCCGATTCCTCGCCTAGTAATAAATCGTAATAATTTCCTGCATCCTGAAGTTTCATTTGTGATAAAATATGCGAACGTCCTGCATTATAGGAGGCCGCAACCAAAGACCATGAACCGAATTTTTCGTAAGAATCTTTTAAATATTTACAAGCAGCATAGGTTGATTTCTCAATATTGTAACGTTCGTCAATTTCTTTGTTCACTTCCAGTTTATAGTCTTTAGCCGTTGGAGCCATAAATTGCCACACACCAACAGCGCCAGCTGGAGAAACAACTGTAGGTATTAAGCCACTTTCAATTAAGGCTAGATATTTAAAATCGTCGGGAACATTTTCTTTTTTAAGAATGGGTTCTATTATTGGGAAATAGCGGTTGGCTCGTTTTAAAAACAGTAGGGTTTGCGATTGCCAATAGGTGTTTACGAGTAATTCTCTATCAAGGGATTCTTTTACATCCCAGCGATCAAGAGGAACTTCTTCCTCTGCAAACTGAAGCTGGTTGGGAATTTGGATCGCATAGACATTATACTTGTCCATATATTCAGTTCCAATATGTTCGTTATTGTCATCTGACAATATTGAGTAATTAAACAACTGAGCCACGACATAACCACAGGCCAGCAGGGCAAGGGTAAGTAATATATTTTTTGTGATATTATTTTTGAACATGGTTTGATTTTTTAAGGAGTTTGTCAGAAAATCTGCTTTAATATTGGTCTAGAATTGATCGAAATATTGTTTGAATTTATCAGGGGCTACCGATACGCAAATTCGTGCGTATTGGGCTGCTTCTTCCTTTTTGTATCTCGTAAAATAACTTAGCGATACAGATCCAATTCTTTTTTCTAAGAGTTCCTCCTCAGATTTGTTTAAAATGACAAAGATGCCAATTGCCTCGCTTTCATTATAAAATTCAGATGCGAGGAGTCCTTTCTTTTTTAGATAATCTATATTCTGACGGATGCCGTCAACTGTAACTTGTTTGAAATTTTTGCTGGCCAGTTTGCCTTTTTCGGATGTCAATAGGCTTGCGACCAGAAGTTGTGAAAAGGCATTGATCCCATTGGTTGCATACATTAAACGAATGCTAAGTTCGGTGTTGAATTCCGAATTTGTAGAATGAACAAAGCCCAATCTCTGACCACTCAGACCTAGAGATTTGCTAAAGCTTTCAACAATGATTACATTTTTAAAGGCCAGTAATTCCTGATAGAATTCGTCTTCCTTATCACAGAAAATTCTTCGGTAAGGACAATCGATAATAACAGTTGTTCCATTTTCATTAAGAATTCTGATGATTCGAATGAGTTCAGAATCTTCAATTTTATTCCCAATAGGGTTATTGGGATCACAGATAATGACGGCAGAATTTTTAATTTGGCTTAAGCGATCCTCTAAATCGTTAAAATCGCTATAACTTCCAGCCTGCATTCCACGAATGGTCATCACCTGAAAGTAAGATCCCCAATAATACTCGGGTAAAAGGATTTGATCAACCTCAAGTGTCTGGAATGTTAGATCTAGAGCTGACATACCTCCACCGCTAATGCTGATATTTGAAAGTTGACTTTTGTTGTCAAAATAGTGTTGATTGATCGCCTCCCGTAATTCTACGCGGCCTTGGGCGGGCGGATAAACCTGCATGGCATTGCTGTTAAAATCCATATCCTCAACAACAGAGCTTAAATCGATATTGCAAACTGCATTGACACCACGATTGAGCAGTAAATATTCTTTCCCAGTCTCAATACTCTTATTTCTAATCTTCTCTCCAATGCCAACTATGGCCGAATATTTGGCTCCGCTCTTTCGTATTTGCATGATTTTGTTTGTGTATATAGGTTTTTCTTAAGGCTTATTTAGAATAATTCAAAGATAAGAATATCTGTGAATCTGATCATGAGATCGCTGGTAATTTAGACGAAGAAATCGGAATAATTTGATACCCGAATTCAGAAGTCTGATACGTTAATGTTCTATATGCTTTAGAACGAAAAGCGCCCCAAAACATTGTTTTGGGGCGCTGGATAAATTGTATGTTGTGATTTGAAATTAAGATTCAAACCATTTTATTAGAACATATAGTCCCAAACAGGTAGTTGAATTGGCTTGCTGTCAAGAGCTTTGATAGCCTTTTCGTTTAGGTACTTTTTGTTGATAACTACACGGAACATGTATTCACTAAACCATTCATCAGTGAAAGTGATGTAACCATTGTGTCCTGAACTTGTTCCCCATGAGTTTTCGAATTCCCATTTTACGGGCACTTCGTTTTCATCCACATCCACTCCAATCAGAGTCATAGCGTGAGACGAACCTGATTGACGAGTTAAGACACGTGCTTTTTTATCCATATCGAATTTAACACCAAATAAAGAAGCGTAATCGTAGGTGTTGATATCCATCACACCTGCTTTGCGATTATGCTGTTTCCCAACATCGCAAGATGCATACATGGCCTGGTTGTTCTTGATAGAAGCCATGGCAAATGTTTTGATATCATCATTTGGCAAGTTAAGATAGGTCCAATTCACCCCTTCGGTAAGATTACGGTAGTTTTTAATTTCGTAAACTTTATAATATTCACGAGTTGGATCGTTCATGATCATCACCATTTCGTCTTTTGCAAAATCAGGTGCTACCAGATTCATAAATTCAAGGGGAGTGTATTTTTTAGCCTCGCTTACTTTTCCATCCGCATCTTTGTATCTCCAGGTGAAATCAACAGGAGGTTGACCAAGAGAAAGAGCTAGAATTCGATAAACGTCCTTTAGAACCTCTACTTTAGCATTCTGAACTTTTTTGCTGTTCCCTTTTTTAGCTGCTAATTGGCGAATTTTGTAGGCTTCACCTCTTAGTTTTTCTTTAAGGATACGGTTAAGTTGTCCGGTATTATTAGAAATTGCTGTTTCAGGCATAATTTCAGTTGGAACAACGCCATATTTTTTAGCTACATTAAAAAATGAATTCCAAACACCACCATCATCAACAGGGCTTTTGAAGTATTGAACCACTTCACGATCCCCCATATCTTTATCAGCTGTTGCGATAATATTTTCAAGGAACAAGTTTGATTTTTCGAAAAGATCCCAGAAGTAGTTGTAGTTGTGAGAAAAGTCGAATGAGCTTAAATTAAGATCTTTAATAACATTTGGACGAATGGTGTTCATTGAGGTGAACATCCAGCAACGCCCCGAACTTTTCTGGTTGGTAATCCCTTTTACATCTACTCTGTATTTAAAGAAATGGTCAGTTTGGCCAATCTTTGAGCGGTTAAGTGCCAGCTCACGAATGCTTTTACTGTTTGTAATTGCATTTTGCAAGGCTTGAGTTGAAGCATCAGCATTGAAACTGCTGCGTATTTCATTAAGCGTTTTGCTGTCGATAGCACCTTGAGTTTGTGCCATGCTTGAACCTGCAAAAGCTAAAGCCAGAACAGGAAGCATTAAAAATTTAAAATTCATGTGTTGTGTTTTTAGTTTGTCATTACTAATGAGCACAAACATAAGAAAAGTATGGGAGTTTGGCTAAAAGGATTGCCTATTAGAGAACAGAAAACCCGAAACAGATTTATGATTTAAATCATAAATCTGTTTCAGTTAGGGTTTGATTTTTTTTTCTTTTTGTACCAATCTGAGGCTTTCGAAAAAGTCGACCAGTTTTCTAAGTAAGTCAGCCCAAAGCATTCCAAATAGGAGGGCAGTCCCTATCCAAATAACAAGGAGATTGAACCAATAGGTGTCGATATAAAAGTTTCCAATCCTTTTTACAGGGGCATAAAAGTGAGCTCGCCCAAATCGTGAGTCCGGATACATGAAGATGGGATCTTTCTTTTGAATGAGTCTCTGATCAACTTCAATCATTTTGTTGACTTCTGTTCGGTTCAAAACCAAGTCAGCTAATGCTTGATTGTAAAAACTTTGTTTGAAATCGTAAACCCCGTTACGTCCCAACGAGTCTACAAGCTGTGAATACTGGAAGTCTTTTTTGTAACTCGATTCACTACTTAGCCCCATAAAATAAAGCTTAATTCCATCGAGATATTGTCTGGTTTGTTCAAGTATATTTAGGTTAAAATCCAGCATATTTAACTTGTGCAGACTTTCGAAAGGCTTAAATCCGGCCTCTTCGGATAATTCAGAAATTTCGTTTCTAAGAAGGTGGAAATGGTTTCTAGTTTCCTCTGAGTTTTTTTCGAATTCGATATTCCTTTCACAATCGATTAGAATTGATTCAATTTTAGGAATTAGGAAAGAGCTTTTGAAAGCTGCATCGCTCACTCCTTTTTCAAAATCAAAGAAATATTTTTCAAATTGATTATCCTTGAATTGAGTGACTGCCATAGCTTCGTAGGCCCAGCGAGTTGTCATTAAGTCACCAATAACAGGAACATATATCTTATTCGTGATTCCACTGTGTAAGTCATCGAATTTTATCATGGCTCCTCCTAAAAGCAACTGAGGAACCAAAATCAGAGGAATAAGGATGTATATTGTAATAACAGAATTCAGTCCGGAAGAAATATTCAATCCAACCATGTTTGAAAAACAGGATGTTGTGAATAAAACGAGCCAAAAAGAGAGTGTCATCCCCTGAACCTCGAGCACATAGTTTCCCAATAGGACAAAGCTTAAGGTTTGTATGGCTGAGAGTAAAAATAAGAAGGTTATCTTTGAAAAGAGATAGGCATTTCTTGAAAGGTTTAGAAACTTTTCTCTCTGAAGAATCTTTTTATCACGAATGATTTCCTCAGCACTCACACTCAGTCCAATAAACATTGAAACAACAACCGCCATAAATAGAAAGACGGGGTAGTTCTTATTCTCACCAAACACGTAACCTGATGCAGAAGTGTACTTGGTGAAATAACCCAGAATGAAAGCTAAAAGTGGTGCTTCAAACAGGTTGATGATTAAATATTGCTTATTGGTTAGTTTAGAAAGAAGGTTTCTGATCCAAAAGATTGAGAATTGTTTTATTCGATTAGGAATCTTAAAGTCACTCTTTGGTAAACTGCTTTCTGATTTGACGGGTTCAACAGGCGCATCAATATTTTTTCGATATTTTTCGTTCCATTGCTTAGGACTTGTTCTTCTTTCACGAGTTGGCTTTCCGTTTTCATCAATCTTTCGGGTCTCAACAATTTGAAGAATCTGTTCCGGATTGACATTACCACAAGTCACACACTCACTTTCTGAAGCGTTAACCTGAGAGTTTTGTGTCTTAAAATAAACAATAGAATCAATTGGGTTTCCCGTGTAAATAGGGTAGCCTCCCTTATCCATAATCCAGAGCTTATCGAACATTTTAAAAATCTCCGATGAGGGCTGATGGATGTTGGCTATAACGAGTTTTCCCTTAAGTGTCTGCTGTTTGAGCAGATTCATGATCATTTCAGAATCCGTAGATGATAAGCCCGATGTGGGTTCGTCAACCAAAAGAATCGCAGGTTCACGCATCAGTTCCAAGCCAATATTCAGGCGTTTACGCTGGCCTCCACTGATGAATTTGTTTAGCGGATTACCCACTTTTAGATTTCTAACCTCGTAAAGAGCCAAATCGTGAAGTAGGGTATGAACGGTTTTTAGAATTTGACGTTGGGTATATTCTTTAAAGCAAAGTTTAGCGTTGTAATAGAGGTTTTGTAATACCGTTAATTCTTCTATCAAAAGGTCGTCTTGTGGCACAAAACCTATAAGCCCCTGAATGGCTGATTTGTTGCGATGTATTTCAAAATCATTAATGAAAATCTCACCCCTGTTCAGAGGCAGATTGCCATTAAGGACATTGAGAAGGGTGGATTTACCAACACCACTACCTCCCATAATTCCAATAAGCTGTCCACTTTTTTCGGAGATATTGAAATTATGAATCCCATTGTTTGAATTTCTAAATCTGAACATGACATCTTTTACCGTAAAAACGATATTTTCCTGATTGTCTTCTTTTAGAAAGATGCTGGCCAGATCGGAATAATAGATGGAATTAATATTGGGACCTTTAATAATTGAACCGTGTTTCAATCGGTAGCTTTGGCCTTTTATAATTTTGTTTCCTTCAAGGTAAAGATTTAATTCGCCAAGATATCTGAATACGATAAGGTTGGCAGAAGGAAAATAAAGTGCGATTAATTTCCCATATAAATTTTCGCAATAGAGATGTTTTGTTTGATCGTGATTGGTTTTCTGATCTTTTTTCATGAACCAGGAAAGGTTCTCTGACCATTCGGTAATCTGATTGTTGATAATCAGAAATTTGTTTTTGTCATATTTATCCAGGAAATCTTCGCCTATAATAAAGACAATCGCATTCTGAAATTCATTTCGTTTGATGTTGAAATTTTCAGCAACAATGCTAATGAATTCAAATTCTCCTTCGCTTACGATTCCATCTTCGTAGATAAATTCCAATAGGCGTATCAGAACGATAAGTCGTTCCTCCTGAATGAGTTCTGATCGGATTTTGACACAAACGCTGGCCGCCTCAGATAGGGAAATTATATTGGTGGTTTTGTCATGAACATTGGCTTGATATTCCATCTCTCTATGGTAGAACTCATAGTAGTTTAGGAATAAATTCATGTACTCTTCTTCATCTTGTGCACTCACATATCGCTTCAGGAAATTATCAACAATATCTTTCCCTTTGGTGGAAACACCTTCTTCTTTGGCATTGGCTACTATGGCAAAAAGGTGCATCAATGCATTTAAGATAGATTCTCCCATTTTAAGCGTTGAGTTTTTTTAGATTTGATTTTAGAGTAAAAGGTTTTAATTGTGATTTTCGCACAGATTTAAAAATACAATTTATTTGTCAGAAATTTTAAAAGGCATGCAAAAACAAAGCATAAAAAAACTGCAATTCGTTTGAATTGCAGTTTTGAATTTATTCTGAAGATTTTAAACCGAAATGGTTTATTTTACAATCGCTTCTCTAAGTTTAACAATACTTGCTGTAATTTCTTCAAGCTGAGGCTTAGTCATGCTTCCTTCAATTTTATCGTAACTTGCTTTTAAACCATTGAAATCATTAATCAATGAAGCAATATTTGGGTCCTGAGACTCAGGCTGAAGAACTTTTAGTAAACGTTCCAATGAATCTTTTTGATCGTAAATCACTTTTACAATTTCAGGATTGGTAAATGTGTTGTCTGAAATATGAGTTGCGATATACAAGCCCTCAATAAAACTACCACTTACAACAAAAAGGGATAAGTTCGCTTTGCCATTCTTGTTTAAGAAAGCATAAGTGTCGTAAAATGAGTTGGTGATAATTTTGATCAACTCTTCCTTCTTGTCCAGATTTTTCTCAACATCACTAACTAAAGTTTCGTTGTATGCAGAGGTGATTTCCAGGTTGTCAATTATTTTTTTAGATGCTTTTAGAAACAACATGGTTTCTTGTTTTCTGTGGTATGTACTTGCATAACTCAAGTCTGCACTGTAAATACCAAGATTTAGCGCTCTTGATTTTTCAGTAAAATATTTGTCTGCGTTTTCAGTTGAATTTGAAATGCCAATAATGTAATCTGCTCCAATTCTATTCAGCATTGAAGTTAATTCAAAGGTAGTTGGAAGTGGATAAACCACATCCTTCACCTCTTTTGCGATGGCTTTCTTAAGCAAAGGTTTCTCTGTTTGAGTTTCTTTTGTAGCTTTTTTGTCTACAGGCTTACAACCTGTGATATTAATTGCGAATATTAATCCTAAGATTACTAGGCTATAAGGAGATGTTGTTAGTCGTTTCATTTAGTTACAATTTTATAGATCAATATATATTCAAGTTTTCAGTCTAAATTTAGCAAAAAGCCTGTAAATACGAACTGAATTTGAATTATATTTTTTTGAGGTTTGTTGACTGGCACAAGTCTGTTTAAAGACTTATGAGTTCGATTCTTTTTATGTTTTATTAAGATGATTCCAGAAGCATCAAATTAGCCCATGTGGATTTTTTGTAGGAATCCTTGTTTGTAGTTGTTGCCAATGGGTAAGCTGTTATTTGTCATATGAACCATATTACCTTCTATTGATTTTATTTTAGCTAAAGCAACAATGTAGGATTTGTGTACGCGGTAAAATTTTTGAGTTGGCAATAATTTTTCAATCCCCTTTAAAGACTGATAGGTAACGATGTGTTCTGAATCGGTATAGATTTTCACATAATCGCCAAGGGCTTCGATGTATTGAATACGATCTAAACTTACATTTATTGTTTTTTTATTGGCTTTTACAAAGATGTATTCCATATCACCCCTAACTTCTTCCTGTTGCTCAGTTAGTTTCATTCGTTCTTCTGCTTTCTGAATGGCCTGTAGAAAACGCTGAAAAGCAAAGGGTTTTTTAAGGTAATCGAGCACATTAAGTTCGTAGCTTTCTACCGCATACTCGGTATAAGCACTTGTGATGATGGTTAGTGGCGGATTTTTATATGTTTTAAGAAAGTTGATTCCGTTCAATCTAGGCATATTGATATCTAAAAAGATTAAATCGATTTCTTCTTTTTTGAGTACTTCCATCGCCTCAAGAGCATCGCTGCACTTTCCAACCAAATCCAATCCTGATAGTTCAGCAATGTATTTTTCTAACACACGTTGTGCTAAGGGTTCATCATCAATTATTAAGCATTTTAGTTTCATGTCAATCTCTTTTTCTATCTAAGACTTAGTGGTTAGTCTTAATGTGATGGGAATAGCTTACCAAATTAGTCATTTTTTCCAACAATCAGGAGAGTTCAATATTTAGACTGATTTTGAATGTCTTTTCACCTTTTTCAATATCTAATTTATGCTTCTGAGGATAAATGAGTTCAAGACGTCTGACGACATTCTCAATACCAATTCCTCCACTTTTCTTTTTAGTTTGATCCCAATTGGGATCGTAACTGTTTTCAATCACAAGCTCCATTTGATCATTTTCATCAAAGTTGAAAGTGATGTTTATGAAACTATCCAGGTCCTTTCCGTATAAGCCATGCTTGAAGGCATTCTCGATAAAGGGTTCGAATAGGAGAGGAGCTATCTTGTGTCCATCAAAATGACCATTAACGATAAAATTGATGGGGGTGGTTTCATCCAACCTAATTTTATGTAGGCTGATATAGTTTCGGGTGAAGTCAAGTTCTTTGTTAATATCGACTAGCCTTTCATTGCAATCGTAAAGAATGTAGCGCATTAAATCGGATAGTTGCAGGACGACAGTTGCTGTATCATCTGATTTATCAAGAGCTAAAGAATAGATGTTGTTTAGGGAATTGAATAAAAAATGGGGTTTGATTTGTGTTTTTAGCACTTTAAGTTCCGCTTCGAGCTTTTCTTTTTCAATATCTTTTAATTGACTTGATATTTTTTGTAGAATAAACCATTCGCGGGTTAGAGAGAATATACTTGTGACTCCCACGTAAATAAATGAAAAGAAGGCAAAGTTTATCCAATCAGTAAAAACAAATGATTTGAATCCATCATTTTCTGTCAGAAAACTATTTAACGGATAGATGAGTAGAAATTGAATTAAAAGTGCTGAAAGCCCTACCGTTATAAAAAGAGATAGAAAGAATAGGAAAAAGGCCTTTTTTTTGAAAAAAGCTGGTATTAATATTCTTAGGTTTGTATATACTGCGGCTGCAAAACAAATATTGAAAGCTATTGCTAATGAAATGATTTGGTAAGTGAGGACATTTTTGTATTCACTCGCCAGAAACAATGAAAATAGCCAAAAAAGGACTGAGACAAACCAAAATATAATGTGGTAGATGTTTTTGCTTCGTGTCATTAGTATTGGAGTTGCCATATAGATAATTTCAAATTGCTGCATGAAAATAAAAAACAATATGCAGTATACGAAACAATTGTCTAAATAAGATTGATTATGGCTTTGGAGCAGGCTGTTTTGTTCGATTTTTTGTAGCTTCGTTAGAGTCTAACTAATCAATTGATATGTTTAAAAAAGAGCTTTTGTTTTGGAATGTGGATACGCAGTTCGATTTTATGAATCCAGCGGGGAAATTATATGTGCCGGGTTCTGAGGTGATTTTACCCCTGTTGGAGCGTTTGACATTATTGGCAAAAGAGTGTAATATTCAGGTTGTTAATACAGCTGATCATCATTTCCCGGATGCAAAAGAGTTGTCAGAAACGCCTGATTTTATTACAACTTTCCCACCGCATTGCATGGCCAACTCTAGGGGTGCTAACTATGTTGAAGAAACACAACCTGATACACCTGAGTTTGTTCATTGGGATAGGGTTTATTCCGAAGCTGAGATTCGTAATCTGACAGCTTCTCGAAATATTGTTGTTTTAAAAGATGTGTTCGATGTGTTTGAGGGGAATCCTAATACGCAAAAACTGGTGAAGGCATTAGCACCCAGGAAAGTTTTTGTTTATGGGGTGACTACTAATGTTTGTGTTGATTGTGCTGTTTGTGGATTGGCTAAGCAGAATATTCAGGTTTTCGTAATCGAAGATGCTATAAAGGAGCTACCCAATATCCCACTTCCTTTCGAAAAATGGGATGCTTTAGGTGTTCAGCGAATTAAATATGCTGATATTACAAGTTATATGTAAGGCTTGATAGGAGTTTTGGAATGTTATGCATTCCAAAGTTCTTTAACCTTTTCGATTTTCTCTTCGAGTGGCATAAAACCATCCAACCAATGGATTTCGAATCCGCTGCGTTCCATTTTTCTAAACCAGGTCATTTGGCGTTTGGCAAACTGATGAATGGCAATTTCCAATTGAGAGAACATTTCGTCGTAAGTCAATTCTCCAATCACGTATTTGGTTAAAAATTTATATTCCAATCCGTAGTAAATCAGATCTTCGGGACTAACACCCGATTTGATAAGGCCTTCAACTTCTTCAATCATCCCAGATTCGAGTCTCTCTTTTAAACGAAGAGAAATGCGATTGCGTCGTTCTTCTCGGTCAAATTTGATTCCAATAAGCAATGGTTTTAGCTCAGGATGTTTCATCTCAATTTCTGGATGTGAAGCGTAATAGCGTTCAATCTCAATGGCTCTTATGGCACGTTTCTTTGTTTCCAGATCGGAATTGTTGTGAACTGTTTTGTACGATCGAAGGATCTCTCCAAGTTCATCAAGACTCTTATCCAGAAGCGTATCCCGAAATTCCTGATCTTTAGGAACCGCAATGAGTTTATAACCTTTAAGGCAGGCTTCAAGGTACATACCAGTGCCACCACAAACAAGAGGTAAATTGTTTCGTTTCTGAATGGCTTCGAAAGCATCTACAAAATCTCGCTGGAATTCATACACATTGTATTTGTATCCGGCATCAGCAATATCAATCAGATGATGAGGGATTTCCTGTCCGTCAATCGTATATTCTTCAATGTCTTTACCCGTCCCGAGGTCCATACCACGATAGATTTGTCTGGAATCAGCGCTTATGATTTCCCCGTTTAAGGATTTTGCCAAATTGACAGCTAAAGTTGTTTTGCCCGTTGCAGTGGCACCTAATACGACTAATAGATTGTATTGCATAAGATTTGCTTTGTAGTTGAATCGCTACAAAATTACTCTAAGTTTTCAGAATAATAAAAATCATTGTCTATTTTTGATTTTCCATTTAAGATGTAGGTGAAATGATTTGCTTTGTGACTAAGGCAATAACTGTTCGTTAATTAATACTAACTTTGCGGGTAATAAAATACGAGCTTGTTGTTTATCGAAACAGTAGGGTGTTTTCCAATTGGTATTGGGACGGAGTTTAAATAGAATAGAAAATGCAAAAAATCAACATAAGAAATAAGCGTGCCAGTTTTGAATATGAATTTATTGAGAAATTTGTTGCCGGCATTCAGTTGTTTGGAACAGAAATAAAATCGATTCGCGCAGGGAAAGCCAGTTTGGTCGATTCGTATTGTTATTTTACGAACAGTGAATTGTATGTGAAAGGCATGCATATTGCCGAATACAGATTTGGTAGCTATTACAATCATGAAGAAAAACGTGAACGTAAGCTGTTGCTTAATCGAAAAGAGCTTGATAAGTTGGAAAGAAAAACGAAAGAGTCTGGTCTTTCTATTGTTCCCGTAAGCTTATTTATTACTCAAAAAGGCTTTGCAAAGCTTGAAATTGCACTATGTAGAGGTAAAAAGAACTACGATAAACGTGAAAGTTTAAAACAAAAAGATCATAAACGTGATATTGATCGATTGATGAAGAGGTAGTTAGGCTGGAAGGCCCATTTTTATTGAAAAAATGGATCTTTTCAAGTCGGTTTTTAAACGAATTAGTCTATATTTGCAGTCCCGTTTTCGTCAGGAAGCGGGATTTTTCATCTCCAATAATTTAGTAAAAGTCAAACAAAATAAAAATTGACTTACAGACTGGATATTAACAAGATATCAACAATGTTGATAAATTGTTAATAACTTTCAGGTACCCCTGTTTTACTAGCTTTAGACTGTTGATAACTCAAAAATACGTTTTGTATTGGGAGACTTATTAACAATTCCGGACTGCCTACTTATCAACGATTCAAAAACTTATCAACATTTCTAATTTAGAATAGGATTGAGTTTATTCAGGTTAACTTATTATTTGTAAGTGATTATAAATGTGCCGTTCTGTTTTGTGAAATCACTTTGTTTTCAGGTGTTTGAGTTTTTAGTATGTGAGAAATCTTTTTGAAAGAATGAGTTATTAAATAAAAATATCAGTAATTGATGCCTACTCATTCAGGTATCGATTCAATACTCGGAAATGAAAATGCGACCATAAATTGATATTTATGATCGCATAGTATGAGCAGGATAATCACTTAGTATTCGAAAGTACTCCCGCCTAGAAATTCCCTCATGAGTGAATTTTTTGGAATTTCATTATCAGCAATAGGAATGAAATAGCTGAAGAATTTCAATAATCTATTTGCTTCGGAATATTCAGGTTGATTGGGTTGTACTTGTCTCAATATGGGTTCGGCATGGCTTTTAAGTACGCCGAGTTCATAGGGTAAGGCTGAATTAAACATCACATCAGCATTTTCCTGATAAGGAAAAATATTTCTCTCTTCTCCATTTCTCACACTTGGCCAACGTTTGATTGTATTCAGAGCTGAATAACTTCGGTAACGATAATCGCGAATGATTCTGCGAATCAGTCGATTATCAGTCGAATGAATTCGGTTGTGACCATCAATCGAGATAGATGTTAGGGCTGAGATATAGATTTTAAATTTGACTTCATCAGAGATTAAAGACGTTAGTTTGGGATTTAAGGCATGAATACCTTCAATGACCAATACATTTTTCCCATTAATCTTTAGTTTATCTCCATTGTAAGTTCGTTTCCCTTTTTCGAATGAAAATTTGGGGAGTTGGATTTCTTTACCATCCAGGAGTTCCTGAAGGTTTTGATTGAACAGTTTGACATCCAGTGCTTCAATGGATTCAAAATCGTATTCTCCATTTTCATCCAGAGGGGTGTGCTCCCGGTCCACAAAATAATTGTCCAGAGACAGGTTTATGGGTTCAATACCAGCTACTTTGAGTTGGATGGCTAATCTTTTTCCAAAGGTTGTTTTTCCTGATGAGGAAGGACCTGCAATTAAAATGATTTTAATTTTTTTCCATTTTTTGCGAATGCGATCTGCAATTTGCGAGATTTTTTTCTCGTGCATGGCTTCATAGATCTTAATAAGCTCTGAGATCTTTTTTTCTTCCACACTTCGATTTAAATCGCCGACATTTGAGATTTTTAGAATTTTTCCCCAACGCTTATACTCACTAAAGATTTGCAACATTTTTTCTTGTTGCAGAATTTGCTTGGCTTCATTTGGATTCTTCTTATCCGGAGGCAACAGCAACATGCCGTTGTAATAATGTTGCAGATCAAAGACCTCTAATAATCCGGTACGTGGAAGTAAGAATCCGTAGAAATAATCAACCGTTGTGTCAAGTTTGTAAACCGATGTGTAAATATTTCCCCGGGTTAGAAGCAGATTTGTTTTCTCATGCAAACCTTGAGATTCAAATAGCTCAATGGCTTTTTCGGTTTCCATTTCCTGTCTTTCGAAAGGGATGTCTGCCCTTACAATCTCAAGCATTCTGAGCTTTATTTTTGCAATGTTTTCCTGGGTTAGTATTGTGTTTTTGTCTTTGATTCTGCAATACAAACCATTCGAAATAGAATGCTCAACTCTAAAACCAACATTGGGTAATACGTCCTGAATCGCTTTGTAAAGAATGAAAGTAAGCGAACGCATATACATTCTTTTACCAGCAGGATCTGTGTAGTCTATAAATTTAACATTCTTGGGTTTGTATATTTCGTAGGTCAGTTCTTTAAGTTTATTATTGACGATCGCTCCTAAAACCGTCATGTTGAGTTGTGACGAAACGTCATCTAAGATGGTCTGCAAACTGGTTCCCAAGGGATAAAATCTTTTTTCGTCCAGATCCTCTATGTATATGCTTATTAGTTTTCCCATAAATTAGATATTTGTTCTTTTTCGAACTTTTAGTCTATCTAAAGATAGTATTTATCAGTTTTGAGAAAACGATTTTGTTGTTAAATAAAATCAAAAAAATAATTGAGGATGCGCGATGACCTAATTGTTATATTTCAATAAGAAGATTAATTTTTAGTCTTTTTCTTGTTAAAATAGTTTAGCATCAAGAGACTAATAGCGATGACGGTCATCCCCAGGATTGAAATAAGATCCGGATTTTCGTTGGGTAAAACCAACCAGCTGATACAGGCTCCAAATATGGGAATTATAAATTTCCATGTGTTTAAGTTGGAGACTTTAACACCCTCACGCCCCAAAAGGCCAAACCAGATGGTAATTGCCATTGCAGATACGATTGCTAACCATCCTAAAGCATAATAATACTCATTGGGGTGAATTTCCCACTTGGGATGTTCCACAGGAATAGAAATTAGAATCAGCATGAGACCGCCCAGTATCATTGAAAATGAAGCGAGGATTCGTGGAGGAATGTCTCGGGTGTCACGGGCAACAATCACATTTCCCATACTACCAACAATGTTGTTGAGGACTAAAATTCCAACACCTAGTGGAATGGTGGTGGTTAGTATAAAATCGGCTCGTCCCAGACTGATGATACAAACGCCCAGCATGCCCAAAAGAATAGATGAGACTTTAGATAAAGTCATCTTATCATTTTTCATCATCAAATGTGCCATGATAGCGGCAAATAGGGGTTGTGCTCCAATCAGCATAGCACCTAAAGCTCCCGGCAGGTAATTGATTCCTGTATAAAACAAGCCGTAGAGAAATGTTGTTTGTAGAAGAGCTACCTGAATAATCAATTTCCAGGATTTGGGACTTAAAGTCCGAAGTTTTGTTCGGAATTCAGGGATGAAAGGCAGAATTAACAGACCGGAAATAAAGAAGCGAATTCCTGCAAAGTTCAGAGGAGTTGTGTATTTCAATCCAATTTTGATGGCAGCAAATGGTGTTGCCCAAAGCAGACAAGCCAGTATGGCTAAAAATGGGATTGAAAGAAGATACTTTTTCATTCGTAACTTTATTTTGATCTATAAAAAATCCCTTCGTGATGAAGGGATTTATTGATTTGTATATCTTGAAAAACGGATTGATGAAACAATTAGCTTCTTAGAAATACATTATTCTTTTTTTCGTGTCCGATAGTCGTAATAGGACCATGACCAGGATGTACTGTGACATCATCATCCATAACCAGAAGTTTGGTTTTGATACCTGTGATAAGATCTTCGAAATTACCATAGGGTAAATCGGTTCGGCCAATACTTTCGCGGAATAAGACATCACCAGCAATCACAAATTTTTGGGCTTCGTTATAGAAAACAACATGTCCTGGTGAGTGACCTGGAACGTGAAGGACTTTCAGTTCAGAGTTTCCAAATCGGATGATATCCCCCTCTTTAATGGCATCTCCCATTGCTGGTGGTTCAACAACATTTTCAAGGCCTAAGCGAACGCCGTAGTTTGGAGCTTCTGCCAATAAAAATTCATCAGCTTTATGTGCTTTGGTTGTTAGGCCGAATTGATCTTTCATGAATTGATTTCCAAAAACATGGTCGATATGGAGATGTGTATTCAATAAATGAACCAGTTTAAGTCCCTTTTTTTCAATGATATTAATAAGTTTTTTTCCCTCTTCCTGATAAAAAACGCCACAGTCAATAAGGACCGCTTCTCCTGTCTCATCGTATAATAAATAGGTGTTTTCTTGCCACTGATTAAACACCAAAGTTTCTATTGTAATCATATCTTTAAATTTAGTCATTCAAGTTTCAAATTTAAGTTTAAAGCTTTAATCGACAAAAGAAATATCTGACTTTGCATGAATTAGAAATATGATTTTATTTTGATATGTCTTTTTTGTTGAATATTTAGTGGAAATAAGCCTGTTCTCGTTTCGTAAAAAACCGCTATAATGCTTATCTTTATTCTTGTTGATTCGTCATAAAAATAGGACGATTTACGATTCAGAGATTAAGACAAAAAAACAAAATAATTAATTGACTTTGCTATGAACACAAATAAGAAAATTGCAGTGGTATTATCAGGTTCGGGTGTGTATGATGGATCTGAAATTCATGAGGCGACACTTTCATTGTACGCAATTTCTAAGAATGGGGGAGAATATCAAATTTTTGCTCCCAATATCGATCAGCATCATGTTGTGAATCATCTTACGGGTGAAGAGATGAGCGAAACCAGAAATGTTTTGGTTGAATCGGCAAGAATTGCCAGAGGTCAGATTAAAGATTTAACAGAATTTGATGCCAATGATTTTGATGCGATTTTATTCCCCGGGGGATATGGTGCGGCTAAAAATTTGTGTTCCTTAGCTTTTGACGGGGCTGATTGTAAGGTGAATTCAGGCGTTGAAAAAGTTTTAAAGGCCATGCATGCAGCCTCAAAACCAATTGCAGCCCTTTGTATTGCTCCGGCTTTAATTGCAAAAGTGATTACTGGTGCCGAAGTAACTATTGGAAATGATGCAGGAACAGCTGGGGCGATTCAGGTGATGGGCTCTCATCACAAACAAGCCGGTCATGGCGAAGTGGTTATCGATGTAAAGAATAAGATTGTGACTACGCCTTGTTATATGCTCGACGCGACCATTGCTCAAATTGGTCAAGGGGCTGAGAATGTTGTGAAAACGATAATGGAAATGTAATTTACCCGATACAGAATAAAATGAACTCCCCATTTGATTACGTATCAGTGGGGAGTTATATTTGAGGTTTGTTTAATTTAAGATTGATGAAAAATAGAAATACCAAAGACGTAGGAGGAAACCACATTTACACCTTCATCTTTTCGAATATAGCATTGTTTGCAGGCGTCTTTTTCTCCTTGAATTCAGCTCCACAGGTTAGCGCAATTCTTTATTCATTGAGCTTAAATTTGTTCCTGACCTGGCTTGTTTATTATACTTCAGTTAAAAAGAAATTAAAACATCATTCTCAGTATTTCAATGATCTGACCATTGGGATGGGGATGCTTTCTGCCTTTATTTCTTCGGTAATTTTTAGTTTTTTGATGTTGTTTTTATCCGATGACCTGTCTTTTGGAACTTTAATTTTATTCTTTGCCTTTTTATCTCTTTTGATTCAAGTTGTCATCATGAAGGCTTATTCATGGGAAAAGACTTTTGAAAAAAAGCTAATTGGTTTTAGAATGACAATTCAGGATGAAAAAGAAGCGAATGGGCAAGTTCTTTATGATTTTCTGAAAGGAAAGGATATGGATGAGGCTTCTGATTATTTGGATAAAATTGGATTGTTCGATTCCGAAGTTGATGCGATCATAGGAAAACTAAGAACAGAGATGTAACTACTTTTTGTCTTTCCCTGATAGCTCTTTTTCAATGTTGAGTTTTAGCTTGCGTGGCGGTGGTATTTCTCCATTTTTCATTCTCTCAAGAATTTCCTCAACCATCCAATCCCGACCTTCGGGTTTGTATTCCGATTTAAGCGATGTGCCAAACATACTGGCAATTGTTTGCCAAAAGAAAGCCGTGGTTGATCCTTTCAATTCTTTTAAGTGATAGTAGGATGTGCTCCCGGTTTCCCGATCAATAAGTTTCATCAAGAGTTTCCCTTGCGAAATTTTTAGTTGCATAAGAGGCTTTTTATAGGCTTTCATCAGCCCCTTATATTCCTGTCTAATCAATTTTCGTCTTTCTCTTTTTGAATGAATATGTTTTAAATCTTCGTTAAGCTGACTGATTGTTTGATTAGCCTTTTCGGCATAGGGATATACAATCCGAAGATTACGAACGGTTCGCCAATACCTGCGAGAGGATCGGTAATATTTTCTTTTGGATCGTTTGTGCCCTCTTATTTTAATCTCTTTAAGATTGACATGCAGATTGGAATCCTGAACAGCAACAACTCTTTGTTTTTGTTCCTGAACAACCTGTCCAAAACCATTGGTGTGTCCCCCAAAGATGAAGCTTAAGATAAGAATGAAATATATATGAATCTGTTTGTGCATCGCAATAAAGGCTTGGAATTTTAATTTGTCTTTTTACGAAAATACGCATTAGATTTCGTCTATGTTTAAGAAATGGATTCAAAAATTGAATGTGAGATTTTAGAGTGCGTTAATAATATTGATTATGAAACTTTTTAATGCAATGTGATGTCTCGCTGATATTGTTTTGTCAAGAGGACTAAAATAATCTATATAACAGTAATTTTGCCTTATTGATTTTGTCCTAAGTGTTTAGCTTAGAGATAAAAGGTCTCTTTTTTGAAAAATGAGCCTGAGAAGAAAAAAATCTTTGCTGCAATCCTTTTCAATGCCCTTTATTTTTCTTTCATTTGCAAATTATTAATAGAATTGTACGACAACAAACATCAGTCGTTTAACGACTAGAATTAAAACATAATAGGGCATGACTAAGTACGTAGAATTAGATGTTCGATCAGAAATTGGAGAATTGGAAGGGGTGATCCTTCATACACCAGGATCGGAAGTTGAGAATATGACACCTGAGAATGCTGAACGAGCTCTCTATAGTGATATTCTTAACCTTTCAGTAGCGCAAAAAGAATACAAGCAATTAAGTGGATCATTGAATGAAATCACTCAAACCTATCAGGTAAAAGAATTATTGGCGAATATTTTAAAAGACGATAAGGTTAAAGAGATCGTTATAGATAAGGTTTGCAAAATTGAGCCAGAACTCGCAGTAAAAGGAAACACTTACTGTATTAAAGATATTCTTTTGGATCAAACGGCTGATGACTTGGCTTCATTATTGATTGAGGGAGTTACTTTAACCCGCGACAACTTGACCAAATTTTTAAGCAAAGAGCGTTATGCAATGCGTCCGCTTCACAATTTCTTTTTTACTCGTGATGCTTCAATGTCTGTTGTTGATGAGGTTTTAATTGGTAAGATGGCCAATGCGGTTCGTGACCGTGAATCATTGATTATGCAGGCTATTTTCGATTATACACCAGGATTCAAAGCAAAAACGGTTAATCCTATCGATAATCCAAACATGGACCCTAACTGTATGATTGAAGGGGGAGATGTTTTAATCGCTCGTGAAGATATTTTGATCATTGGTAACGGTACGCGTACGACAACTCAAGGGATTGACTTTATTTTAGCTCAACTGCTTTCGCAGAAAGAAGAGAAACAACGTCATATTCTGGTACAGGAATTGCCATCGCATCCAGAGTCGTTTATTCACCTTGATATGGTGTTTACTTTGCTAGATAAGGATAAGTGTATGGTTTACGAGCCATTGATTATTCGTCCAAACAAATATCAAACGGTTCATATTACCATCCAGAATGGGAAGGTTGTTAATATCAAGAGAGAAAACAATTTGTTGCAAGCCCTTAAGAAGCTTGGTATGGAGTTGAAACCAATTTATTGTGGTGGAACTAAAGAACCTTGGAATCAGGAAAGAGAGCAGTGGCATTCAGGTGCAAACTTCTTTGCTGTAGGACCAGGTAAGGTGGTTGGATATGCTCGTAATATCTACACCATGGAAGAAATGAACAAGAATGGTTTCGAAATTATTCCTGCTGACGACGTGATTAGCCATAAGATAAACCTGGCTGACTACGAAAAGTATGTGATTACACTTGATGGATCAGAGCTGCCTCGTGGTGGTGGTGGTGCACGTTGTATGACCATGCCTATCCGTCGTAAAGCGGTTAACTGGTAAGCCAAACGATATATTATAAAAGAAGCCTTGCTGATCTGCTGATTTGCAAGGCTTCTTCTTTTATGATCTTGGCTAAGATTCGCATGGGATTAAACCTTTAATTTTTATTCCAGCTTTTTAGTATTAAATTCGCGCACACAAATAAATATATTAGATCAAGATGAGGAAGTTGAAAAACAGCGAGCTGAATCGCAAAAGTATTGATGAGTTTAAAACGGCAGAGAAAACACCCTTTATTATTGTGTTGGACAATGTGCGCAGCTTAAACAATATTGGTTCGGTCTTTCGTACTTCTGATGCCCTTTTGGTTGAGGCCATTTATTTGTGTGGTATTACGGCGACACCACCGCATCGCGATTTGCATAAAACAGCTTTAGGTGCTGAAGATTCTGTGGCCTGGAAATACTTTGAGAGAACAGAAGATGCTGTTGCTGACCTTAAGGCAAAGGGGTTTGATGTTTATGCGATTGAACAAGCCGAGAACTCAATATCTTTACCTGATTTTCAGATTGAATCGGATAAAAAGTATGCCTTTGTTTTTGGAAACGAAGTAAAAGGGGTACAACAAGCTATTGTTGATGCTTCAGAATCTTGTATCGAAATTCCGCAGTTTGGTACCAAGCATTCGTTCAATATCTCAGTGAGTTGTGGTATTGTACTTTGGGATTTATTTTCGAAGTTGAGGTTTTAATCAATTATCTCTGAGTCTGAATTGAAAAGTACAATTCAGACTTTCTGTTTAGACATTGAATTCTAAGGTTACAATAGTCCCTGGGAACTCTTTGCGCGTGAGTTTAGAGAACTTGCGGTGCTTCACTTGTTTCCATACGCCATTGCCTGATATAATCTGAATTTTACCATCGTTCTGCTCAATAAACTGGCGAATGGTAAACAAACCCATCCCATTGTGCTTGAAAGGTTTTGATGTTGAGCCTGACTCAACGGCCCATTTAATCGCACCCATCCCATTTTGAGCTTTCTTTAGTGCAGAAGTTGCCAGTTGTTGCATGTTTGCACCCTTGTTCACGATACTGATGATTAGCTTTTTGTTGTGAACCGATACGTAATGCGAAATGAAAACCTCCTTACGATTGCTGTGTGCAAAAGCATTTCGGAATATCTCGGCTACGCATAACTCGATTGCCATTTTCAGTTGAGGGTTAAGGGCAACGGCAGGTCGTTCAGGGAAAATTTTATTTTCGAGGTAATCTGTCAATTGTTCTTCATCAGGACTTGAGAAGAATTGGCATTTGATCAGACTTTTCCAAACATCTTTTTTCATCCCGCCTTTTACCATCTTTTTGGTGTAGAAGAGGTTAAGAATGGAATCCTGAAAATTTATAAGACGTACTTTATTGCGGCGTCTCTCAAGATCCATAATAAGACTACCTAAAACTGCAAACAGATTGGATTCTATGAGTTTTGTTTCCTGAAAATCGAATACGATTTCAGTTTTAATCAACTGCTTTGTAGAAGCTTGTAATTCAGTAAAGAATAGATAGCTCTGGTAGTTATTTGTTAGTTTTTTAGGGATGATGATTTCCATATTGCAGGTGTGTTGAATTCAATATTAAAAAAGATGATGCTTCTTCCAGAGTTTATGTGTCCAGCTCTTTTATTTCAAAAGTATCATAGTTTACAAAATGGAGAAATTTCAGTGGGGCTAAGATATAAAATATCCTTCAGATCTATCTATACTTTGTCTAATTTTAGATGGATTGATGACGAATGGATATTAACCTATCAAGTTTATAAACCAAAAAAACGGCCCTAAAGAGAGCCGTTTTTAATATGCTTTGATTTGAGTTTAATTACTCAACAATCGCTTTAAATTCTTCATTTTCAAAAACAGTATAGAATTCAAGGTCAGACTTAGCGAAAGCTTTTAAAGAAGCATCCTTAGCCGTAGCTGATTTCAAGTTAGAGAAAATTAAGTTGTTGTTGTTAGTTCTTGCACCAACAATTGCTTTTAGGTAATCAACCATAGCGTCATCACTTGTGTTCTTGTTCAATTTCTCAAGAGCAACAGTGTATTTTCCAGCTAAGATGTTTGCTAAAGCAGAATTTACAGCATAGCACTCACCAAACTGCTGAGTTGCTAGGTCGTACTGAGCTTTCATGATCGCAACAATACCCAAGTTGTAGTTAACTTCTTTACCAGCACCTGTAGCTGCACCGAATAAAACTTCAGCTTCAGCAACGTTACCTTTAACCAATTCAACAGCACCTAGGTTGTTTTTTACAACAGGGTTGTTAGCTGAAAGTTGGTCTGCTTTATCGAAGTTAGCTTTAGCTTCGTCAATTTTACCCATTCCGAATAAAACCATACCAGCATCGTTATGAGCTCTCCAGTCACCAGCAAATTGTTTTTTAGCTGTTGAGTAGATTGCTAATTTCTCACTTGCTACTTTGGTAAGAGTTGCAGCATAAAGCAATTCTTCAACGTTTAGTTCTGCAGGATTGTTTTTAGCTAGATCTTTAATTTGATCATCTGATTTACCAATGTTATCAACGTTTACAAGAAATTTAGCTCTTCTCAATTTAGGAAGAATTTCTTTTTTAACTTCAGTGAAAGCAGCAGAAATGTTCTTGATCTCTTTTTCACGTACTTCAGGATCTGAGTACATAGAAAGAACACGTAGGATCAATTCCTTATCTCTGATGTTAGACGCTTGCATTAATTTTTTGAAACCATCCCAGTCTTCAGGAGTTACCTTAGATTTGAAGAAGTCTTCGTTAGTATAATCAGAAAGTTTCGCTTTCTTCATTGATTTTTTGATATACTTTGAAGAAGTCACCTCACGCTTGTTCGCTAACTTCTCATTGAAGTCTTCAGCTCCATCAGGTGATGCATAAGCAGAAACTTCGATACCTTTGTATTCTTTTTTCGCGTCAGCTTCAACAGCTTTGAAATATTCGCTAAGCGCTTTGATATCTTCACTTTTCATTTCTGACCAACGAACTTTAGAGCTGTTGATTAGGTAATGAAGATCAGCCTCTTTAGTTTCTGCAATAATTCTTTGGAAAGCATCCTTACCAATAATATTAGCAGGTTTGTTTTGTACAAGAGTTGCAGTTGCTTTTACTCCCTGAGCAATTTTTACAGGATCAAAATCCAATGACTTTTCACCTTTTTGAGCTGTCATTCTAACTTCAAGATCAGAAATACGCATTGCCTTTTCGTAATCGATACTTCCTTTATAAGTAATGGTTTTACCAGTTTCGTATGGTACTACCGTTGCATTTCCTTGAACTTTCTCACCTTGAAGAGTTTTAGGAGCAAAAGCTTTTTCACCACCTTCAAATTTTAAAACCGGAGTTGCAATTAAGGTTGCTTTTTTGTTGAAATAGTTAGCTGGTATTCTAACGCTAACTTCAACATCAACTTTCCCAGCGTGAGTTTCAAGAATTTCAGGTGTTACATTGTAATCAATGTCACTTGCATTTTTTTTCATCTTACTCATTCCGGCACAACCAGAAAGTAAGGCTCCTGCTAGTAGCATAGCTGCTACGTGATTAAGCTTGATTTTTTTCATGATAATAACTTAAATATGTTGTTGTAATTAATTAAAACGGATATGCTAACAAATTTAAGAAAATTTATTCAGCTCCATGTTATCCTCTTAACTATATTTGAATAGTATATGTTAGATTATGACTCTGTTGAGTCCCTTTTCACACTTAGTGTTGAAAATCACATCACAGATTTTTAAATAATCAGATTCATTATTTATGAAATCGATCTTATTCGTATCTATAACTAAGAAATTGAGATCTTGTTGTTGTTTGAAGAAAGAAAAATAACTGTTTTGAATTTTCAGAAGATAGTCAGCAGTGATATCCTGTTCGTAATTCCGTCCACGTTTTTTTATATTCTCCAAGAGTTTTTCTACATCCGAATGCAGATAGACATATAGGTCAGGTTTGGGTAAAGAGTTGTAGATGATATGGAAGAACTGGCTATACAGCTTGTATTCATCATCCTGAAGTGTTTGCTTTGAGAAAATCAAAGACTTCATAAAGTAGTAATCAGAGATGGTGAACGACTTGAACAAATCTTGTTCACTTAACTCATTTTTTAATTGATTATATCTATCGGCGAGGAAAGACATTTCAAGAGGGAAAGAGTATTTCTCTGGCTCCTGATAAAATTTAGGTAGGAAAGGGTTCTCTGCAAATTGCTCAAGGATAAGCTTTGCATTGAATTCTGAAGCAATTTTATTTGATAAAGATGTTTTTCCGGCACCTATATTTCCTTCGATGACGATAAAATTATAATCCATTAAATGTGTGTTTCTGATTTGGATTCGTAAAAATATAAAATGAAGCGTAAATAATAGGCTTTTTTAAAAATAAGAGTAGCCATTGTTGATAAAAAAATCAAAATGACTACTCTCAGAAATTGAATTCAATTTTCTTTGAATTATTTAATATCCGGACTGATATTCATATTGTAAAAAATGAATGACCAAATATCTGCATATTCTTCAATTTGCTTTGAAGTCGGCATACCTGCTCCATGTCCGGCTTTTGATTCAATTCGAATTATAACGGGGTTATCTCCTGTATATTTCTCCTGAAGCGTGGCTATATATTTAAATGAATGTGCGGGAACCACACGGTCATCATGGTCAGCCGTTGTCACCATTATAGCCGGGTAATCCAGATCCTTTATTGTATGAACAGGTGAGTAGTTATACAAATATTTAAACATCTCTTCGCTATCAGCACTGGTGCCATAATCGCCAGCCCAAGCCCAACCAATTGTGAATTTATGGTAGCGCAGCATGTCCATCACACCGACTTCCGGAATTGCCACCTGAAATAAATCGGGACGTTGATTGATCACCGCACCCACAAGCAGGCCGCCGTTTGATCCGCCTTTAAGTGCGAGTTTCTTTGGGTTTGTATATTTATTTTGAATTAAATATTCGGCAGCAGAAATACAGTCGTCGAATACATTCTGTTTATTCATTTTAGTTCCAGCCTGGTGCCAATCTTCGCCGTATTCACCACCCCCGCGTAGGTTTGCAACCACATAAACACCGCCATTCTCTAACCACACCAAGCGTCGAGGCGTGAAATATGGCGTTAAACTGATGTTGAATCCACCGTAACCATAGAGTAAGCACGGGTTATTTCCATTCAGTTTTGTTCCTTTTTTATAAATGATAAACATGGGAACCTGAGTGCCGTCTTTGCTGGTATAAAATTTTTGTTCGGTAATAAAATCTTCCGGATTAAAGTTGATTTTGGGTTGGTATAAGATCTCTGACTTTTTGCTTTTGAAATTATACTTGTATGCAATCTCAGGTGATGTAAAGGATTCGAAACTGTAGAAAGCCGTATCTTCATCTTTTTTGCCAGAAAAACTACCAGCTGTTCCAATTCCCGGTAATTCAAAATCGTAATTGAAACTGCCATCCATATTCAGAATTTCGATTTTTGAATAGGCATCCTGCATGTAGGATGCTATAATTTTACCTCCTGCGAGTTTCACCCCATTTAATACATTTTCTTTTTCAGGAATAAGCTCGGTCCAATTTTCTTTTTCCGGCTTATTGATGTCAACAGAAACCAAACGATATTTTGGAGCGCCATTGTTGGTGTACATCAATAATTTCCCATTTATATCATCAACTACATTGTGATCGAAGCTCATTTCGTCAGTAATGAGTTTAAAATCAGAATTCTTTTTGTCAAGTTCTTTAAAATAAAGAGCATTCCCATGAGAGGCTGACATTGCCGATAGAATCAGATATTTTTCATCATCGGTAACCGAAGCTTCGTATAAGCGCTTAGGAAATTTGGAGTCCTGATAGATCAGTTTATCTTCGGATTGCTGATTGCCAAGTTTGTGGTAATAAACCTTGTGGTATTCGTTTGAATTTGAAAGCTCAGTTCCCGTTTTTGGAGCATCATAAGCGCCATAAAAGAAACCATCCTTATACCATGAAACGCCCGAGAATTTAATCCACATCAAATGATCACTGATATCCTTACCAGTTGCAATATCCTTAACGTAAACTTCGTTCCAGTCGGAGCCGGATCTGGCAATCAGATAAGCTAAATATTTGCTGTCGCTTGAAACTGAAATGCCGGCAAGAGCCACCGTTCCGTCATCAGAAAGTTGATTGGGATCAAGTAAAACGCGGGCTTCATCTTCGAGTTTCGATTGAACAAAAAGTACCGATTGGTTTTGCAAGCCATTATTTCTGTAATGAAAATACAATTCACCTTTTTTGAAAGGGACACCTACTTTAGGGTAATTCCAAACCTCAGTCAAACGTTTTTTTATTTTTCCTTTGAAAGGAATTGTATTCAGATAAGTATCAGTCACTTTATTTTGTTCGATAACCCAGGCTTTTGTTTCGTCTGAATTATCATCTTCGAGCCATCGGTAAGGGTCGGCAACTTTTGTGTTGAAATACACATCGGTTGTGTCTACTTTTTTTGAAATAGGATAGTGCATTTTTGTTCTTTTTTTTGAACAGGAAACCATCACTGAACAACAGAGTAATGGTAAAATGAGTTTTTTCATGCTTCGATTTTAAAAATTAGAAAGGATAAAAACTGAATCCTTTTCGTTTTTTATTTTTTGTATAAAAAACGGAAATTTTAAAGTTAATAAATTAAAATCGAATTGTTTAGTTGTATGAATCGGGTTTAAAAATACCGATTTCAGGCTGATGGATTAAATTTGTTTGCCAGATCGTTTTTGGTAGTTGTCTTTTCGTGCGCCTAAAATATTTCCTATAACCATGCCGATACCTGCGCACATGAAAAAGATATGAGGATTGAATGAATAAAAAGTCCCGTAGCTTAAAAGTAGACCTAAGGCAACTCCAACTAAGGTGTAAATACCCGAATAAGTATATGTGAAATGATAGGCCTGATAGATATGATGATCATCTTTGAGACGTTTGATCAATTTTTCGACACGTTTTTCGTATTCTTTACGGCTAACCCCGCATTTGTTGATCAAACGATCCAACTCATTCACGATTTTTTCCAGTTCTATTTTATCGTGCTTACAGTTTAAGCAATGGGATTTTTCTTCCCTGTCAAGTATAGCAGCAATACGCTTTAACTTTTCAATTTGATAAAAGCGATAATCTTTAACAGAGATATATGCGTCAATTTGATTATCTATATTTTGATTGATACTGTCGAGCCAGGAAGTTTGCATAGAATAAAAATATTTTGAGCAAATTTAATGAAATAATGAGATATACAATTACAGATTGTCTATGGGATTTGTGGGCATTTATATTCGGATGCAGATAGAATTTAGGGATATGCTTTTACCTAGTTGTATGATTGGGATTTACCTGCTACCTTTGTCCATTCAGAAAAATAGAATAATAAGAAGATAAATGGCAAAGCAAAGACAAGAAATGTTGTTCGGAATCAGAGCAGCAATGGAAGCAATTAATAGCGAAAAAGAAATAGAGAAAGTGTTGATTCGTAAAGGTCTTGCTGGACCCTTGTACAATGAATTATTCGATCTAATTCGTGAAAAGGATGTGCAGTATCAATTTGTTCCAAAAGAAAAGATTGATGCAATGGATCAAAGAAACAATCAAGGTGTGATTGCTTTGATCGCTCCAATTCCTTATCAGGAAATTGAGGATGTTTTGCCACAGATTATGGTAGGAGGTAAAATTCCTTTGATTTTGGTTCTCGATCAGATTACTGATGTGAGAAACTTTGGTGCAATTGCTCGTTCTGCTGAATGTGCCGGTGTACAGGCGATTGTTATTCCTTTCAAGAATTCAGCTAAGGTGACTCCTGATGCAATTAAAACATCAGCTGGTGCTTTATACAATATTCCTGTTTGTCGTGTACAAAACCTGAAGACCTTAGTTCGTTCTTTTAAGAAAGAAGGTATTCGCATTGTTGCTGCTACTGAGAAGGGGGATAATTTATATACCGAAGCAGATTTCACATTGGCGACAGCTATTATTATGGGATCAGAGGATGTTGGTATTGACGAGGCTCTTTTGCGTCTTGCTGATGAGCAAGTGAAGATTCCAATTCTTGGATCTATTGAGTCGTTAAATGTATCGGTAGCTGCTTCATTAATGATTTACGAAGCGGTACGACAAAGAAATTTATAAGCGCTTAGATCATTCATTTTCTAAGTTGAATAATACAAAAAAAAGGCCATTCGAAATCAGTATCGAATGGCCTTTTTTATATATCTGAATCAGTATTAAGCTTTTTGCTTGTTCTTTTGGTATTTGTAATAGGCAAATGTGCTCAACACAATTAATATTCCAACAGTATAATACACCCATGATGGAATTGGAATTGGATCACCCTTGGCATAAGAATGAAGCCCTGCAAGATAATAGTTCACACCAAAGTAAGTCATGATAATTGAGCTGTATGCCCAAACTGAAGCCAGATTAAAATTGAAAGTTGACTTCAAGCCAGGAATGTAGCGCATGTGCAGAACAAAACTGTAGACCAAGACACTGACTAGTGCCCAGGTTTCTTTGGGATCCCAACCCCAATAACGGCCCCATGACTCGTTGGCCCATACACCACCCAGTATTGTGCCGATAGTCAGACTGTATAGCCCAATAATCATCGTCATTTCACTGATTCGACTGAGTTCTGTTATGGTTGAGTCAATTCTGAGAGCATTCTTTGTAGTTCTCAAAATCATTAGGGAAAGGTTGATCATACCCAGAAGTGCAGCCAGGGCAAGAAAACCATAGCTACCTGTAATGATGGCAACGTGAATCGTAAGCCAGTATGATTTCAAAACAGGAACAAGATTGGTAACCTCTGGATTCATCCAGCTCAGGTGTGCCACAAATAAACTTAAGCCCGCTAAGATTGATGTTGCCGGCAAGGCAAATTTAGATTTACGTGTGAATAAAAATCCAGCGAGAAGACAAGCCCAGGCTACATATGTCATCGATTCAAAACCATTACTCCATGGCGCGTGGCCTGAAATGTACCAGCGTGCACCTAAACCAATGGTGTGCATCAAAAAGGCGACACTTAGAATCAGAAAGGCAATGCGAAACAGCCATTTTACAGACATTTTGGGTGAAATGATTTGAGCGACCAGAGCAAAAATCAAGATAAACCCAATAATTAAGTAGTAAGGGAACAGTTTTTTGAAGATATTGATCTTATTGTAAAGAACTTCTGTTTTTAGCTTTGTTTCCGATGGCATCACTTCTTTACCATAGGTGTTTTGATATTTTTTGATTCCATTGATGTACATATCAGCAGAATCATAATCTCTGGCTTTCATGGCCTGACTCAACATCAAAATAGATTTCTTAATGAATAATGAATCTTCACCTTCGAATTTGATTACAGATTTGGGGTGATACCAAGCTACATTTTTATCTTTAGGGTCAGGGAACAGTTTTAGAAATTCACCTGTGAAAACCATATAGCTGACGTTTACTCTTTCATCAACAGAGATAATCTCTTTGTCGTAAGCTGATCGTTCAGAAGGTTTACGAGAATAGGCATCTTGTACTTTTTTTGCCAATTTATATTGTCCTCGCTCATCTAAAAAGTTGGCGAAACTTGCGTATTTACCCGAAGCACCAATTTCTCGAATTAAATCAGAATTACTAACCTTGATGAAGGGCATCTCTTCCCAATTTTGAGGATCGATGACCATACCCAAAAAAACCTGATCTGCATTCAAGCCATTAATACGGCTCTTCTTACTGATTTTACGAATCACCTCGCTAGCTAATGTATTGACTGGTTCAAAACGACCGCTGTTATCCTGTATAACCAATTGACCAAAACTCGTGGCTTGTTCTATAGGAACCTCAATTGCTTTTCCTGATTGTGCATAAGAGGATACACTTCCGCCCAGAGCAAGAATTAAGACCAGAATGGTTTTGAGGCTTTTCGTTTTTTGTTGACTTAAGTATTTAAAACGTGTGCCTGAAGCGATCAATGACCACACCATGCCTACTATCATTAGGAAATAACCGAAATAAGTTACCATCATTCCCCATTGGTCGTGATTTACAGAAAGAATGGTACCTCCTTCGTCACTATCGTACGATGACTGATAAAAGCGAAAGCCTTGATGTTTTAAAATGTTGTTCATATAAATGCGGTAATCCTTTTTTATGGAACTTAAGGTATCGATAAGAGTCACTTCACTTGCAAAAGAAGATGGACTTTTAGATCCCGGATAACGTTCAAGCTGAAAATCGTTGAGTTTAATGATGAAAGGAAGGGGCAGTAATTTTGAACCATAAGTTAATGACACTTTTAAGCCATTTAGGTTAATGCTCTCAGCTTCACCGACAAAATCTTTGAAACCTTTTACAATGACTTCTTTTTCTTCCTGATCACTTTTGATATCAAAAACTAAAATACTGGCAGCCTTTGTATCCTGACTGTTGACATATTTGTATTTGGCAGAAGGGTAGAAGTTTTTGATGATGAGTCGGATGCCGTTGAACTCGTATAGTTTTCGTGGACTAATTGTATGCCACTTACCACTTTCCATTTCAGATGATTCATTGCCCATCATACTTAATTCTTTAATCGGGTAGGGGCTTTTAATTCTCAAACTATCAGTGTACGAAAAGTTGGTCGCCTGCTTGGTTTCTGTTGGACCGAATGAAAGCAAATTTTCGCCTAGCATTTTATTACTGTCATAATCAAGGTAGAAATTTTGCATGCCTTGCATTGGGGTATTGGGGGTTGCAACAAAATTAATTACAGGTGTACCGCCAGCTTCTTCAGTCAAACTTGTCGTTGCATGAGGAATATAATGCTTAAGCTTAACATGAACCGATTTATCATCCAGATTTAGTTTCTCATTAACATTGACTGAGTTGAATGCAGTTATATTGAGTTTTTTCGACTTTGAAACTTGTTGTCCATCTTTCTCAACAAGAATGTCAACATAGCTGTCGATGCTTGTAATTTGGTTGCTCGCTTTACCCTCACGGATATGCATGCTGCCTTCGTAGCCAATATATCGCGTGATTCCTGAGCCTACTAGAATAATGATAAAGGCTGCATGGAATAGTCCCATAGACCATTTATCTTTTTTGTAGAGTTTGTATCGATAGATATTGGCTGCCAAGTTTACCGTAATTAACAGGAGTAAAACTTCGAACCAGGTGGCATTATAAACAATAGCTTTGGCAGCCTGTGTGCCAAAATCATTTTCTATAAATGTTGCTGCAGCAATCGATAGGGCAAATAGGGCGATGAGCGTACCCATCATTTGCATTGAGAAAAGAAAATTCAGAAATTTTTTCATACAGTTTAGAGTGAAATAGAGTCTTTTAAACTTATTGTGGATGAGAATGTCTTTTACTATTATCGTGTTGAAGATAATATTTTCTCAATAAAATGGACTACAAAAAAACGAGAATTCGAGTAAAATACCCCTTGTTTAGAATGGGCTCTTCTTGTTGTTGATAAATTCCTTATTAAGAACGGAAATAAATTGCTTTGTAGTGTGTTTGAGTCCTTTTTATTAAAAGGCTTGATTATCAAGGTTAGAAAAAGAGAAAAAGGTATTAATATTTAAAAATAATAAGTTTAAATAGTCTTTTATTATTGAAAAAGATCTTTATCCTCTTTAATATTGCAAGTATAAAAAATATTACAAGCTTGAATAATAGTTTGTTGGGTTTAAGTTTCGAATTGAATTTTGTTTTAATTGTATTCTTAAATCAAGTTTAAATTCTTAATTTAAATGAATAGTTGAGCGTAAATATTTTGAATTTTCAGCCATATAGCTTCCTACCCAGTTGTTATTAGTCGTGTTGGATATTCAATGGCAAAATTTTAAACTAAATCATAATCAAATGAAAAAACTACTGCTTTTGTTGGTTGTTGTTATTGGAGCACTTCTGCCTAATACCCTAATGGCCCAGCTAAAATTTACTGGCGAAATGCGACCACGTACTGAGTATCGTAATGGATTAAAAACGCTTTTTAATTCTGATGATGATGCCGCATTTTTTACTTCACAGCGTACACGCTTAAATCTTAATTATTCTGACGTCAAGTTTAAAGTGGGTTTATCTCTTCAAGATGTCAGAACATGGGGTGATGTGGCACAGCTAAACATGTCTGATAATAATAAGTTGATGTTGCATGAGGCCTGGGGAGAGTTGCTGTTCACAGAGAATTTTTCATTAAAAGTAGGGCGTCAGGAGCTGGTTTATGATGATTCAAGAATTTTAGGAAATGTGGGTTGGGCTCAGCAAGCCCGAAGCCATGATTTAGCCTTATTAAAATTCAAAACGGATGAGCAAGGCCAACTGCATATCGGTTTGGCTTATAATAATGAAATGGAAGTTTTGAAGGATCAATTATATACAATTTCCTATAAGAGTATGCAGTTTGCATGGTATCATAGAAACTACGATGATTTCAATTTTAGTTTGTTATTCTTGAATAATGGTTTGCAAAGACAAGATGGAGCAGACCTGAAAACTTATTATAGTCAGACCTTGGGAGCTCATGTGAATCATAAGAAGGAAAAGTTGGGTTTAACGGCTTCCGCTTATCTTCAAACCGGAAAGGATGCAACTGATCGAGATCTGAATGCTTATCTTTTTTCAGTAGGGGCGAACTATGCTTTAACAGAAAATTTTAAAGGAAATATTGGTCTTGAAATTCTTTCGGGAACGGATTCAAATGCAACAGGTGATAACAAATCATTTACCCCTTTATACGGAACCAATCATAAGTTCAACGGACACATGGACTATTTCTATGTTGGCAACCATACAGGTAATGTTGGTCTGGTTGATGCTTTTATAGGTGGTGTTTATTCTAAAGATAAAATTACGCTTGGAGGGACCTTACATCGTTTTGCAACACATGCCGACCTGGTGGTAGCAGGAGACAAGCAAGACAACTATCTGGGAACAGAACTGGATCTGTCTTTTGGATACAAGTATTCCAAATCCGTATCATTTAAATTGGGCTACTCACAAATGTTTGCTTCTGATTCCATGGAAGTTCTTAAAGGGGTTACTGATGCAGAAAACGCACCTTGTTGGGGTTGGATGATGCTCGTGTTTAAACCTAATTTTCTAAAATAATACAATCAGTAAGTTCTGACCATTAATTAATGGTTTCAGTTACTTATACTAATAAAAGAGCCAATGGTAAAACTATTTAGATTGTTAACGCCTCCTCCCCAATGGAGAATTCCGGTGATGATTGTCTTGGGTGCTTTTGTCGGGTTGGGAGTGCATGTGCTGTATTTGTCAAAGGCACTGTCTTACCTGTCTGATGATCCTAAAACCTGTGTCAACTGTCATGTTATGGCACCTCAGTATGCGACCTATCAGCATAGTTCGCATCGCGAAGTTGCCACATGTAACGATTGCCATGTACCGCACAATAATGTATTTAATAAATACTTTTTTAAGGCAAAGGATGGTTTGAGGCATGCAACAATATTTGCAACAAGGACAGAACCTGAAGTGATCTTTATTTTGGAAGAAGGTCGTCAGGTTGTGCACAATAACTGCATCCGCTGTCACAGTCAAACGTTGACTGATCCCAAGTTGGCAGCAAAAGTGCCTAATCATGCACACAATACTCAGGATAGAGTTTGTTGGGAGTGTCACAGAGAGGTTCCACACGGAAGAGTCAATAGCCTTTCGAGTGTTCCCAATGCCCGAGTGCCAGTACCTTCAAGTCCAATTCCGGATTGGATGAAAGACTATTTAAATGAAACCGATATCAAATAAAACTTAAATAAATAAACTATGAAGCCTATAAATGAATCAGTGAATAGAAAACCCATGTTGGGGTGGCTTATTTTCTTAGCTTCTTTAATTGTTGTTTTCTTATTGGGAATTCTAGCTTCTTCGATTATGGAGCGAAGAGCAGAATCTGTTTTTGCCTACACACCACAGGTTGAATATGGTCAGTGGGAGCCTCGGAACGAGGTTTGGGGTGAGAATTTCCCTCGCGAATTTGAATCCTATTATAAAACTGCAGATACCAGTTTTAATAGCAAGTATAATGGGAATGCCATGATAGATATGTTGGAAGTAGATCCTCGTTTGGTTGTGCTTTGGGCAGGTTATGGATTTTCAAAAGACTATAATCAAGGTCGCGGACACTATTATGCTGTTGAAGATATTCAGAATACTTTAAGAACTGGCGGTCCCAAGAATGAAAAGGATGGTCCTATGCCAGCAACTTGCTGGACTTGTAAAAGTCCGGATGTACCTCGTTTGATGAACGAAATTGGTGTGGCTGAATTTTATAAGGGGAAATGGGCAGGTAAGGGACACGAAGTGGTGAATCCTATTGGATGTGCCGATTGTCACGATGCGAAAACCATGAATTTGAGAGTCACTCGACCCGCTTTAATTGAAGCTTTCCAACGTCAGGGTAAGGATATCAATCAGGCGACTCATCAAGAAATGCGTTCATTGGTTTGTGCTCAGTGTCATGTTGAGTATTATTTCGATAAAAGAAATCCTGAGAAGCCAAATTATTTGACTTTCCCTTGGGATAAGGGAATGGATGTTGAGTCAGCTGAAGCCTATTACGATGAGCTTGAATTTAAGGACTGGACTCATAAGTTGAGTAAGGCACCCATGTTGAAAGCTCAGCACCCGGGTTACGAAATATACCTTAAAGGGATTCACGCGGATCGTGGTGTTTCTTGTGCAGACTGTCATATGCCATACAAATCAGAAGGTGGACAGAAATTTACTGATCATCATATTCAATCACCTTTGAACAATGTTGCTAACTCATGTCAGGTTTGTCATCGAGAGGAGACCGAGAAATTGATCAAGAACGTTTATACACGTCAGGATCAAATTATCGGAAATCGCGATAAGCTTGAGGAATTGTTAGTTCGTGCTCATGTTGAGGCTAAAAAGGCATGGGATCTAGGTGCTGATGAGGCAACAATGAAGCCTGTGTTAAAATTGATTCGTCATGCACAATGGCGTTGGGATTATGCTGCAGCTTCTCACGGTGGATCTTTCCACGCACCAACTGAGATCAGTCGAATTATTTCGACAGGTATTGTTCGTGCTCAGGAAGCAAGATTGGAATTGGCTCGCATTTTTGCCAGTAAAGGTTTCAATGAAAAAGTGGCTTATCCGGATATTGCAACCAAAGCGAAGGCTCAAAAATTCATTGGTTTAGATATGGAAAAACTGGAAGCTGAAAAAGCAGAGTTTAAGAAAAACATACTTCCGGAATGGAAAAAGAAAGCGGATAAGCGTGAGAGCGGTTATCAGGTTAAACTTTAATTTTATTGCATTCTGAAATAGAAAATGCTGTCCATTTAGACAGCATTTTTTTATGCTTTTGATTATTATTCGTACTTTCAAGTCTTTTATTATGAGAAAAGATGTTTTCATGATAAAGCGAATGAGGAACCCTATTAAGCCTAATTATATACCTATATGTCTATAAAGAAACCGATTTGGCAGCAGCCATGGGGGTATGCTGAGAGTTTTATTATCTCATTTGGTGTTTTGTGCATCGGATTTGGATTGGAGTTGGTGCTTCCCGTCAACCAATCAACCCTGATTTTTCCATTCAACTTAATACTAGGAGCAAGTTTTATTATTTTACTCGTATTGGCTCATGTTTTGTTTCGAAAGACAAAAATTCATGCATTTTTATCGGGTATTCCATTGACTATAAGTTTGGTTTCTGTCCTAAGTTTCATGGTGATTATCATGGGAGTTTTGCCTCAGATTCCAAGTCATCAGAATGGATTTGTTCAGCAATTGGGATTAAACCGGATGACAAGTTCTTACCCATTTTTACTAATTAATCTGTTTTTATTGATTGTTCTTGGTCTTGTGAGTTTGCGAAAGACCTTTCCATTTAAGTTGAAGAATTGGGGTTTTGTGTGTAGTCATTGGGGCTTGTGGCTTGTTATTTTTACCGGCGGTCTGGGCTCAGGTGATTTGCGCCGATTGAGAATGGACATTTACGAGAACAAGACTGAATGGCGTGCTTACGATGATAATGGGCGTTATTTTGAAATGCCCTTAGCCATTAAACTGAAGGATTTCCTGATCGATGAATTTAATCCGAAGTTGGCTATCGTTGAAAATGAAACAGGTGAGTTGTGTGAAGCTCAAAAGCCATCGATGATAATGATAGAAAAAGATTTGAATTGTCGTTTACAAGATTGGCAAGTTCAGGTTGAAGAATTTTATATGACCTCCGGGAGGGCAGGAGACCGATATTATCCCTTAAGTGATTTTGGAGCAGCTCCGGCTGCTAAAGTTAGGGTGGTGTCGCCTCAGAATGATACCCTTCAGGGCTGGATTTCCTGTGGGAGTTTTAATCGTCCTCACGAGTCTTTAAAATTGAATGAGGCATTTTCTTTAGTGATGACGGTGCCCGAACCCAAGCGGTTTTCATCAGAAGTAACTTTTTTTACTCCGGAAGGGAAAAAACAGGATGCGACACTTGAAGTGAATAAATCGGTGACGGTAAATGGCTGGAAGGTTTATCAGCTGAGTTACGATGAAAAGAAGGGGCCTTATTCCGATAAATCGATTTTGGAGGTCGTTCGTGATCCATGGCAGCCCTATGTTTATTTGGGGATTTTTATGATGATGATTGGTGCCATTTATATGTTCTGGAAAGGACGCGAAAGCATCAACGATTAAATTTGTTTTGTTCTTTGACATTGTCTCATCTTCAAATTATCACATTAATAAATTAATATTTCAACCATGATTTGGTCCAACTTTATATTCGTCTTATTAAGTAGTAGTTTACTGTGGTTTCTTGCTCTAATCTTTTATAAGAAGGAATTATTGAAACGTTTATTTATTGTTCTAGGAACAGTTTGTATTGGTGCTTTTATCGCTTTTTTGTGGGTGAAGTTGGAACGACCACCACTACGTACATTAGGTGAGACACGCTTATGGTATGCTTTCTTTTTGCCAGCTATTGGCATGATAACCTATTTCCGTTGGCGTTATAATTGGATGCTTTTTTATAGTTTGGGGCTTTCCCTCGTGTTTTTGGTGATTAATTATATTCATCCTGAGAATTTTTCAAAAACATTGATGCCGGCTCTTCAGAGTCCCTGGTTTGTCCCTCATGTGGTGGTGTATATTTTTGCTTATGCCTTTTTGGCTGCCTCCTCTCTAGTAGCTGTTCGGGGTTTGTATCAGCATTACAGCCAAACCCTCGATCGAAAAATTGTGCGCATGGCAGACAATTTGGTTTACCTGGGCTTTGCTTTTCTAAGCTTAGGCTTGCTCTTTGGAGCCTTATGGGCTAAGGAGGCCTGGGGGCATTATTGGACTTGGGATCCCAAAGAAACCTGGGCGCTTATAACTTGGTTGGGCTATTTGATTTACATACACCGTCGTTATCATATGCCAGCTAAATTACAATCGTCGCTTTGGATACTCGCCTTAGCTTTTGTGATTCTGTTGATTTGTTGGTTTGGAGTGAATTATTTACCATCAGCTCAATTCTCGGTTCATACCTATAGCCAGACTCCATAAAATTTTGGATATTTTTTATATAATACAAAAGCGACCACCTCTTGGCAGTCGCTTTTTTGTTTAAAAAGTAACTTGAGATTTATCTTAATCCTGCTGGTCCTTCATATTTAGCTTCTCCTAATCCAAGTATGGGGTAGCAAATGAAGGGTAAGAAGATTAAACCTAAGGTGAATCCTGTTCCTTTGCCAAAACTTTTAGCTAGTAAATTAACCATCATTATTGCAAATACAATATTGACACCTGGTATAAGCATCATCAGTATCCACCACCATGGTTTTCCAATAATTTCTAAATTCACTAGGGTTCCATATATTGGAATTAAACAAGCCCATCCGGGTTTGTCAGCTTTAGTGTTAATTTTCCAAGCTGATACAATTAGTAGCGTAATAATCGCTACATACATTAATGATCCTATTACCATTTTTTTTATGTTTATTATAATTCCTACTCTTTGGATTTTCGGGGACTCCCTATTTTATGATATGGAGTTTAGTCTCCATGTTTTTAACAAAAACGGTGTTAATATAATAAAATATAGAATGTGTAGGATAGCCTGTATAGCCTGTTTTTACTGACTTGCTTGATATATAAGTATTTTAAGATGGTAATATCTTATATTATAATTAGTTATAGATTATAACTAATTTTTTAGTATAAAAAATAAAATCGCCGTTTCAATAAAGAAACGGCGATATAAATCTATAATGAAGGAAGATTTAGCCTTCAATTTTGTGTAGAATCATTTTCTTAGCTGTGCTGATTGCTGCATCGATACCCTGAGGATCTTTACCACCTGCAGAAGCAAAGAATGCCTGGCCACCGCCACCACCTTTAATTTCTTTAGCAGCTTCACGAACAATCGCTCCGGCATTTAAATCGTATTCTTTAACCAAATTGTCAGAGAACATGATGGTTAGGTTGGCTTTGCCATCCAGGTCTGCACCAGCAATAAACACTAGGTTTTCAACCTCAGATTTTAATAAGAATGCAATATCCTTAATATCTCCAGCTGATTTCACATTCATCTTTTTGCTGATGAAGTTTACACCTTTGGTTTCTGAGATTTCAGATTTCAAAGCATTTTTTACAAGCTTAAGTTGTGCTTTTTCAAATGCCTCAAGACCTTTCTTCATCTCAGAGTTCTCTGAAATTAGGGCTTCGATATTTTTCAAAAGATTTTGGCTTGACTTAAACGTGCGTTCAATCTCTTTAAGCGTATTCAACTTGTCGTTGATGTACTTTTCTGCTTTTACAGCTGTAATGGCTTCGATACGACGAACACCAGCTGAAATAGCACCTTCAGATGTGATCTTGAATAAACCGATCTGTCCTGTTGCTTTAACGTGAGTTCCTCCACAAAGTTCAACTGACTCGTTTAGCTTCACAACGCGAACCAAGTCGCCATATTTTTCACCGAATAAAGCCATCGCTCCTAAATCAACAGCTTGCTGCATCGGAATGTTGTTTTTGATTTCGGTAACTGCATTCTCACGAATCTTGTGATTCACAATTTCTTCAACTTTAGCAATTTCTTCTTCGCTTAATTTCTGGAAGTGAGAAAAGTCAAAGCGTAAATGATCAGGATTAACCAAAGAACCTTTTTGCTCAACATGATCACCCAAAACTTCGCGAAGGGCGGCATGCAACAAGTGAGTTGCGGTATGGTTGTTGGCAATTAGTTCACGCTTACCTGCATTTACAACAGCTTTAAATGTTAGCGTTGGATCGCTTGGTAATTCGTTTGTGATATGAATAATAAGACCAGTTTCTTTTTTAGTATCAACGATTGAGATTTTCTCGCCATTCGCTTCAATATAACCAGTGTCACCAACCTGTCCACCGCTCTCACCATAGAAAGGTGTGATGTTGAATACCAACTGGAATAAATCTTTCCCCTTAATATTCATTTTGCGGTAACGTGTAATCTTCACATCAGTTGAAAGGTAATCGTATCCTACAAATTCTTCCTTGTCGTCTTTTAATATCTCAATCCAATCGCCTGTTTCCATAGCAGTAGCTGAACGTGAACGATTTTTCTGAGCTTCCATCGCTTCGTTAAACTCTCTGCGGTTGACAACAAGACCGTTTTCCTTAAGAATCAGTTCCGTTAAATCCAATGGAAAGCCGTAAGTATCGTAAAGTTCAAAAGCAACCTCACCCTGAACGACTTTAAAATCGTCAGCTTTGGTTTTTTCAATGATTTGATCAAGTAATTTGATACCGTTTGCCAAAGTTCTTAGGAAAGAATTTTCTTCTTCTTTTACCACTTTCTCAATAAGTTCTCTTTGTTTGATTAGTTCAGGGAAATGTTTTCCCATAACCTCGATCAACACTTCAACTAAGCGGTACATGAAAGGATCCTTTAAGTCAAGGAAAGTATAACCATAACGTACCGCACGACGAAGAATACGTCGAATTACATAACCCGCCTTATTATTTGATGGTAATTGACTGTCAGTAATCGCGAATGAGATGGTTCTGATATGATCGGCAATAACGCGTAAAGCGATATCAACCTCTTCGTTTTCGCCATAAGTTTTGCCACACATTTTGGCAATAGCCTGAATAATTGGCTGGAAAACGTCAGTATCGTAATTCGACTGTTTGTTTTGCATAGCCATGCAAAGACGTTCAAACCCCATTCCTGTATCAACATGCTGATGAGGTAATGCTTCAAGAGAACCGTCAGCCTTACGGTTGAATTGCATGAATACCAAATTCCAGATTTCAACAACCTGAGGGTGATCCATATTGATTAGATCTCTTCCGGGAATACGTTTTCTTTCATCTTCGCTTCTCAGGTCAATATGTATTTCGGAGCAAGGGCCACATGGTCCGACATCACCCATCTCCCAAAAGTTATCTTTTTTATTGCCATTGATGATATGATCAGCAGGAAGGTGTTTTTCCCAGTATCCTGCAGCTTCATCATCGCGTTTCATATTGTCTTCTTCGCTACCTTCAAACACACTGGCGTATAGGCGATCGGTAGGGAGTTTTAAAACATCTACCAATAGTTCCCAGGCCCAATCAATAGCCTCTTTCTTAAAATAGTCGCCAAAAGACCAGTTTCCCAACATTTCAAACATGGTATGGTGATAGGTATCGTGTCCTACTTCCTCTAAGTCATTATGTTTACCGGAAACTCTCAAGCATTTTTGAGAATTGGCAATACGATTATATTTGATTGGTGAATTACCAAGGAAAATGTCTTTAAACTGGTTCATTCCAGCATTAGTAAACATCAATGTTGGATCATCTTTAATCACCATTGGTGCAGATGATTCGATCTTATGTTGTTTGGATTCGAAGAAATCCAAAAAGGTTTGTCTGAGTTCGCTAGAATTCATATTGTATTATGTTTTAAATCAATGGGATTTTGATACTTAGCTTGCAAAGTTAGATTATTTCCTTAATTTTGCTCACATGTGCGTAGAAAAATGTATGTTTTTCTAAAAAAAAATATAGAATAATAACCTATGGCAAAAACGAAATATCGGTTTAATCCTGAGTCTATTAGTTACGAAGAAGTTGAAGTTAGCTTAAAGACCCGTGCATTAGATTTTTTAAAACATGTGGCTTCAAGTTTGGTGTTAGCTGTCATAATCGTTGTCGTTTTATTCTTCTACTTTGGTTCTCCTAAGGAACGTGCTCTTATTCGCGAGAATCAGGAATTGCTGTCCCATTACGAAAGATTAAACAACGAATTTAATAAGATGCAAGTTGTTTTAGGCGATCTTGAACAACGTGATGATAATATCTATCGTGTCATTTTTGAGGCAGAACCCATTCACAATAATATCCGAAAAGCAGGCTTTGGTGGTGTTAATCGCTATGAAGACCTGGAGAATCTTAAAAACGCGGATTTGGTTATTGCAACATCCAAGAAATTGGATCAGCTATCAAAATCGATTTATGTTCAGACTAAATCGTATGATGAGGTTGAAATAATGGTTAAGAATAAGTTTAAACTTTTAGCTGCTATTCCAGCTATTATGCCAATCGCGATTAAAGACTTTAATCGAATTTCTGCAGGTTATGGCTGGCGTGTGCATCCTATCTATAAAACAAGAAAATTTCATGATGGAATGGATTTTACAGGCAAGGTAGGAACCCCGCTATATGCCACTGGAGACGCTGTTGTTAAAAGTGTCGGAACCATAAGAGGTTACGGTAAAACAGTGGTTCTGGATCATGGTTATGGTTATACAACGCTTTATGCGCATTTAAATGGCTACAACGTAAAACGAGGTCAAAAAGTTAGACGTGGGGAAGTGATTGCTTTTTTAGGGAATACCGGGAAATCGACAGGACCTCATTTGCATTATGAGGTTAGAAAATCAGGTAAGACCTTAAACCCAATTAACTATTACTTTAATGACCTTACTGCTGACGAATATGATAGCATGGTCGCCTTCGCTGCGAACACTGGTCAAACAATGGATTAGTTTCACCAAAAAGATATCGGCAACTATAAAAAAGTGCTTGTGAAGATTTAACTTCGTATTGCTTTTTTGTTAATTTAGTCTAAGCTTATAAATTAAGCTCCTGTCATTCAGTTTGAAAACGCATCTGCTGTGCCATATCGAGAAACGAAAATAGAAAAACTTTACTACTCCATTGGAGAAGTTGCCGAGATGTTTTCGGTGAATACCTCACATATCCGCTATTGGGAAAAAGAATTTGATATTATAAAGCCCAAAAAGAACAAGAAAGGCAATCGTTTTTTTACTAAAGCTGATATCGATAATTTTCATTTGATTTATCATCTGGTGAAAGAGAGAGGGATGACTCTGAATGGTGCAAAATTGAAATTGAAGGAGAATAAAGAAGATACTCAGAATAACTTTGATGTTGTTTCAAGACTTAAGGATATTAAGAACCTGCTTCTTGAAATGAAAGAGATGATCTAGAAGTCCCAGATGGGATACAACTCATAAATTTTATAGAATTGAAAGTAAAAGATATAGTCGCTGTAATAGAAGAAATAGCACCCTTATCTTATCAGGAGTCCTATGATAATGCTGGTTTAATAGTTGGGCGTTATGATTGGGAGTTGACAGGTGCATTAATTTGTTTGGATGTGGTTGAGGAAGTTGTTGAGGAAGCCATTGAGAAAGGGTTGAACCTGATTATTTCACATCACCCTATTGTTTTCAAAGGATTGAAACGTTTTAATGGCAACAGCTATGTGGAACGTACGGTGATGTTAGCCATTCAAAATAATATTGCGATTTATTCTGCACATACCAATTTGGATTCAGTAAAAGGTGGTGTGAGTGATAAAATGTGCGATGTTCTGAATTTGAAGAATCGTAAGATTTTGGAACCTGTCAGTGATGATTTGAAGAAATTGGTGACCTATGTTCCATGTGATAAAGCTGAAGTGCTTCGGAACTCATTGTTTGAAGCTGGTGCTGGCCATATTGGAAACTATGACTCGTGCAGTTTTAATTCAAGTGGGGAAGGTACTTTTAAAGCCAATGAGGATGCAAGTCCTTATGTGGGAGAAAGGGGAGAGTTACATTATGAAGCAGAAACTCGTATCGAGACGGTTTTTCCTAAGCATCTGCAGGGGAAAGTTATAAATGCATTACACAGAGCGCACCCTTACGAAGAGGTTGCCTATGATATTTATTCTTTGGATAATAAAAATTGCCAAGTTGGTTTGGGAATGATTGGTGAATTGGAGATGCCTATGGACACTTTAGCGTTTTTGAAAAAGTTGAAGGATGTGTTTCATTGTGGTGCGATTCGTTATACCCCAATTGTAAAGGATCAAGTGCAAAAAGTTGCGCTTTGTGGAGGAAGTGGCAGTTTTTTACTTAGTAAGGCCAAGGCTGCTAAAGCAGATATTTATATAACGGGAGATTTCAAATATCATGAATTTTTCGATGCCGAAGGAAAGCTTATCGTTGCTGATATCGGACATTATGAAAGTGAACAGTTTACTAGAGAAATTTTTTATGAGATAGTTACAAAAAAATTCCCTAACTTTGCAGTTCGTATCTCAGAGATAAATTCGAATCCAATAAATTATTTGTAAACATATGACTACACAAAATCCAAAAGCTGCAGATTTAAAGGATATTTCAGTTGAAGAAAAGTTGCGTGCACTGTACGAAATGCAAAGTATTGATGCTGAGGTTGACAGAATTAAGACGCTACGAGGAGAACTTCCTTTGGAAGTTCAGGATTTGGAAGATGAAATTGTTGGGCTTGACACCAGGATTAGTAATCTTAACACAGAAGTGAGTGAGCTTGGTGATACCATCACTAAGAAAAAACAAGAGATTAAAGAAGCTGATTTATTGATTAAAAAGTACGAGGCTCAACAGTCTAACGTTCGTAATAATCGTGAATTTGATTCAATCTCTAAAGAAATTGAATTTCAAAAGCTTGAAATTGAGTTGTGCGAGAAGCGTATTAAAGAATTCACTGTAGAAGTTGCTAATAAGAAAACTCAGATTGAAAAATCAGATGCTGTTTTAGCAGATAAAAAGGCTGATCTTGAAGCTAAGAAGAGTGAGTTGGATGCTATTGTTTCAGAAACTCAACTTGAAGAAAATAAGCTAAACGACAAATCAGCGGAGTACAAAAACAGAATTGAGGATCGTTTGATTAATGCTTACACTCGTATTCGTAGTAATGCTCGTAACGGGTTAGCCGTTGTTACTGTAGATCGTGATGCATGTGGCGGTTGTTTTAATAAAATTCCACCTCAGCGTCAAATGGATATCCGTACACGTAAGAAGATTATTGTTTGTGAATATTGTGGTCGTATTTTGGTTGACCGTTATATTGTAGATTACGATAATAGTCTTGAAAAAGCTGATATTGAAGCTGCTGAAGCTAAGCCAAAGAGAAGAGCTCGTAAAACGAAAGCGTAATCTTCATCAGATATTTAAAAAGGCCGTCGATATACGACGGCCTTTTTTGTATGCCTTGTTTTTTTAATAATAGAACAACTTATTGTATTGGTGTGATTAAGCCATTTTCACTAATCTTTAATTTTGCTTCAGGAATATCGGTCTGAGTCAGTTCCTTTAATTTTAGAGCTGATTTGTTTAGTTTGTCAATTCGTGTACCTAAACCTTTGATTTGTTTACACGAAATAACTTCTGCTTTCTTGAATTCTCCCTTTTTGTTGGTGAAAACTTTTAAAATAGGAGCCAATCCGTTTATACCTGAAACTTTCATACGACTGTAGGTGCAAAAATTCCCCAGGCTGTAGATAATGAAACGATCTTTGTAAAGATCTACAGCTCTTAAAACGTGGGGGCCATGTCCCAGAATGACATCGGCACCAGCATCAATCATTTTTCGAGCAAATTCGTATACATTACCCCTGTCTTCACCCAGAAAAATTTCTCTTTCTCTGGTCAGATGTTCATATTTTGATCCTTCAGCTCCGCCATGGAATGAAACAACAGTGATATCACATCTATCATTTAAAGAGCTGACGATTCGTTCTGCTTCTTTAAGATCATTAATATCGCAGGTTCCCTTAATAGGGGCAAAGGCACAAAATCCAAATTTGATACCATCACGTTCGATAACGATGCTTGGATATTCCAATAAACCAACATGGCTCAGACCTGCCTTCTCGATTTGTTCTATGGTGTTTAATCTGCCGGCAACACCAAGATCACCCGAATGGTTATTAGCCATGCTTAATACATCGAAACCAGCATCAACGATATGTTTAAAAAGAAAATCAGGACTTCTAAATGCATAGCAATTCGCCGTATCCTGACATCTCTTTGTTACCGCTAATGTATCCGAAAAAGCACCTTCCAAATTGCCAAAACTGATTGTTGCATTGCGTAAGTATGGATAAAGTGACTTCATCAAATTATCACCATTTTGCGGTGGCAGATATTTTGGATAAGGAAAATTTGTTCCCAGCATGATGTCGCCCACTCCAATAATACTGACAAGCTTTTCATTATCTGTTTTCTGAATTGAGTCCATTGACTTAATGATGCAGTCTTGTTTAGGGATCGAATCAGTCGTTTCCTGAGCTATAAGCAGGGATGGGCTGGTAATCAGAAAAAAAACAAGTTGAAGTAAAGATACTTTCATAGATAAATGTTTATAAAGAATGCTTAAAATTACCAGGAACCTCCGGCGCCACCGCCCCCAAAACTTCCACCGCCAAACCCTCCGAAGTCGCCAAAGCTGCTGCCTCCGCCAAATCCACCTGATCCGGAAGAGAAATCGTTAAATGAGCCTCCATGTGATCGTGAACCAGAGCCCATCATTCCAAGCAACATCCAGAAAGGAAGGCTACTGCCACTGCTTCCCATTGTATGATGACCACGAGAACGAGAGCGTCCAATAAATGAGAAGATCAGGATGATGAAAAGAGGGATTAAAAAGCCAAAGGAGCCACCTTTGCCTGAACGGGAGTGTTGTTTTGCATATTGCTGATGATTGAATTCACCTTTAGCCAAGCCCATTAAGACACTGCTTGCCTGATTGATTCCTTCGTAGATTTGCCCTTGTTTAAAGTAGGGAATCATTTCGTTATCGATAATTTCGTTGGCAGTAGCATCGGGAATCGCCCCTTCCAAACCATATCCGGTAGCAATAAAAACCTGACCTCTGCTATCAAGGGTTTTGGGTTTAAAAAGAATCACGATACCATTATCAAAGCCTTTTTTACCGACCTGCCATTTTTCACCAATTTCATATGCAAAACTTGAAGCATCATAACCATTCAGGCTTTTTACTGTAACCAGAGTGATTTGATTACCTGTATTGGCATAGAATTGAAGTAATTTTTGTTCCAGGGCATTGGATTCTGAGTTTGTCAGAACATTTGCAAAATCGTTAACTAGAGTCTGATTTTTAGGTCTTTCAGGAATCTCCTGGGCTTGTGATAAGCTGGATATTGCCAGGGCAAGTATTAATAGTATCTGTTTAATATATCTCATTGCTTTATTTTTAGTTATCTCCAAATGAGATGTCATCACTTAACTCATTTACATCATCAGCTTGATAAGGGAAATGGGTTTTTAATTGTTGGCCAGCCATCTTAATACCTTCTGAGAGGCCTTTGGCAAATTCGCCTTGTTTGAAATAACCTAGAATTTCTTCTTTGGTATGATTCCAAAAAGATTCTGAAACTTTAGCATTAATTCCGGCATCGCCCAAAATTGCGAACTTATGATCTCGAATTGCAAGATAAAAAAGAACACCATTTCTCAATTGTGTTTTTTGCATTTCCAGTTTTGCAAAGATATATGCGGCTCTGTCCATGACATCATCAGGACAACTGTTCTCTATGTGAACACGTATTTCGCCTGAGGTATTTGTTTCGGCTTCAGCAATGGCGTCCTTTATTGCTTTTTGTTCTTCTTTACTAAAAAAAATGGCAGCTGATTTCATATTATAATGTTAGTTGTGAGTATGATGAAATGTGAGCTGAGTGTTTGGGATGACTCAGCTCATATAGCTATGATCTCATGCTAGAATTTAACTTCAGGTGCTTTCTCAGCGCCTTTAGTTGATTCGAAATAAGCTTTCTTTTGATAGCCGTAAAGACCAGCAAAGAATGAATTCGGAAATTTCTGGATATAAATATTGTACTGTCTGGATGTTTCGTTGAATTTCTTACGTTCAACTGCAATGCGATTTTCAGTTCCTTCCAGTTGTGCTTGTAAGTTCATAAAGTTTTGATTGGCCTTTAATTCCGGATAACGTTCAACACTTACCATTAAACGAGACAAGGCTGAGCTTAAACCATCTTGTGCCGCCTGAAACTGTTTCATGCCCGCAGCATTTAAATTACCTGGCGTGATGTTTACGGATGTGGCTTTTGCACGCGCTTCAATTACACCGGTAAGGGTTGCTTTTTCATGCTCAGCATAACCTTTTACGGTATTTACCAAATTAGGAATTAAATCGGAACGACGTTGATAAACATTTTCCACCTGTGCCCATTGACTGTTGACATTCTCGTCCATGGTTACCATATTGTTCTTAAACCCAACAGACTTGCTGATTCCCCAGATAGCAATAAGGGCTACCACTATAAGGATAATGATTGATTTTTTCATGTGTTACTTTATTTGTGTTTTACTTTAATTTTAAATGAATGGTTTCAAATTTGTTATCATTTTTAATACTCTTACGGTATTGAAATGACAATATGAATCTACATTTTTTCTTTGATATAGAAATGAAACTGTTGGATATTCGGCAAAATGTATGCCTATTGGGATAAGTAGACAAAAAGCGTCGTTGTAATGACAGGCTGGCAGAATTTAGAAACTATTTTCGTGGAATTACCAATAGGATTCAAAATCCTTGTTTCAATATTGTAATTTTGAAACAAATAAGACTAAAGTTGAACTCTAATATAAAGAGAGACCTTGATCTCCCTTTTTATATCATACAATATGCAAATTAAATCATTAAGAGAAATTGAAGTATTAAAGGCTCAACACGCTACTTTTTGTGTTTATTTCTCATCTCCTAATTGTGGTGTTTGTCAAGTTTTGAAACCCAAATTATTAGACTTCTTAAATGAAACTTATCCTAAAATAAAAGTTTGTCAGGTGGATACGGCAATATATCCGGATATTGCTGCGCAATTGGGTTTCTATACCAATCCCAGTTTTATCGTTTTTCTAAATGGACAAGAATTTTTAAGACGATCTCGTTCAATCAGCCTAAAGGAGATTGATGAGAGTTTGGCTCGCCCATATAACTTGATGTTTTGAATTTAATAGGTTCCTACGTTTAACATGACTAGCGGACAAGCCTGTTCTGTGATGATGCCATTAGCACGGGCTTTTATTTCGAATTCAGGATTTTCAGTTCCTGGAGGGAATAAAATGCGTTGGGGTTGTAAGCTAATTATATAGTCGTAATAACCCTTTTGGTTTTTGGCTGATAGATAAATTGCAACCGTGTTTATATCCGTATAATGTGGGAAACCCGTTTCAATATCTACCTTATAGGCAGTACCGGCTTTATTGCCGATTGCATAAGTTTTTATTTTATGTTCTTTCAAAAGCTTGATGCATTTGTTCGAATAGCGTTCAATATTTGTACTTGCGCCAATAACCAGAGTTGTTTTCATTTTACGGAAGCTTAATCGTTAGTATTCTGTTTCAACTTGAATATACAAAACATTTAGCATAAGTTGAAAAATGGGAATGCGAATGTTTGAAATAAAAAATTATTGTTTTTGAATAAGGACAGTTGCATAAGCTGAAACGCCTTCTTCTGTGCCTACAAAACCAAGTTTCTCAGTTGTTGTCGCTTTTATGGCCAAATCTTCAATGTCAATTCCCATAACACGGGCAAGCGTTTTTTGCATTTCATGAATATGAGGATTAATTTTTGGTTTTTGCAACGCGATTGTTGAGTCAATATTACCAATGATAAACCCTTTTTTTGCTATTATTTCAACGGTCTTTTTCAATAGTATTTTACTGTCAATTCCTTTTAGTTCGGCTGATGTATCAGGAAAATGATAGCCAATATCTCTCATGTTTGCGGCACCTAATAAGGCATCACAGATAGCATGAATTAAGACATCGCCATCAGAATGTCCAACGCTTCCTTTATGATGATCTAATTGAATGCCTCCTAACCAAAACTCTTCACCTTCGGCTAGTTGGTGAACATCGTATCCAAATCCTACTCTAATTTTCATTGTTTGTTTTTTCTTTTAGACAGAGCATTGTACTTCTATTTTATGCGATGTCTGTAAATCTGTGAATACAAAAAATCCTCACGTGTGATGAGGATTTTAAAGGTATATATTTTTTTAATTTATCTTCTATTCGATTTCAGGTCAAGGTTTGCTGAAATTGAAACGCGTAAAGTGTTTTGAAGCGGATTGCTCTGGCTTGAGGGGATTAGATATGAAAAATCTAAATCAAACATGCTCAGCTTAACACCCACACCAGCGGTATAGAACTTACGGTTTCCTTTATCTTCATTTTCATAGAAGTATCCGGTACGAACGGCAAATTGATTCTGATACCAATATTCAAGACCTAAACTCCAGGTTATTTCTTTAAACTCTTCGCTCATGCCATTGGGGGCATCTGAAAATGAATTAAAAATACCGGATATAACACTTTTATCAACCTGATTTGAAGCCAAATTGTCGTTGTTTTCGTCAATTTTTCTTCCGGATGAACTTGGAACAAGTAATTTATTCATATCGACAGAAACAGTAATTGAATTGTATTGATCAATTTGGTGTTTGTAAGATGAACCGATTCTTAAATTTGTGGGGGTAAACTCCTTTTCGCTGTCATCAGAATAGCTGATTTTGGAACCGATATTAGAGACGTTTACTCCCCAAGCCCACACTGAGGGATTGTGAGAAGAACCGTATTCTTTTCTGTGATAGACTGAAATGTCTGCCGCGAATGAATTGGCCGTTTTAGACTGGTTGTCGTAACCCCCTTGTGAAATATCGGAGAAGATATATCTGAAAGCAATTGCTCCTGAAAAGTTGTTCCCCAAACGACGAGAGTAAGCTACATCAAAAGATAATTCGTAAGGGCTCTTCTTGATAGGAATATCATCAGCCTGCTGCTGTAAAAATATATCACCAAGAGAAAAGTATCTGAAGGATGCTGCTATAGTTTGATATTTATCTAAGCTGTAATAACCCGAAAGATACGATAAGCTCATGTCGTCGATAATATTTCTTAGCCACGGTGTATAAGAAGCTCCAATACCTGCTTCACTTTTTGTGAAACTGTATTTGGCCGCATTCCAAAACATAGAATTATGATCGGGACTGGTTGCAACCCCTGTGTTTCCCATAGCACCAGCACGTGAGTCGGGAACGATTGTTAGAAAAGGAACGGCCGTTTGAATATAATTTGCACCGGTTACTGATGTTTCCTGAGCTTCGGCTTTGTTCGAAAAGATAAAAAGAGCAATAATGCAAAGTGCTCTGGATAAGATTTTTTGAATATTCATAAAGTAGAAATTGATTCGATCTGCAAATATATTATAATAACTTTAATTCTTAATTTTTATTATTTTAGGATGACCAATTTTTGAAATTTATTTGCCGTTTTTCCATCTTCCGTTCTTAGTTTGACTCTATAAAAATAGACTCCTCGCCCAATCGAGTCGCCAAAGTCATCTTTCCCATCCCAGTTTATAGGACCGACTCTGAATCCAGACGAGTTCACCGATGTTTCGATGGTCTTAACTAGCTTTCCTGAAACTGTTAGTATTTGGATTAAGATTTCAATTTCGCCATTTGCCTGATTGTGTTCAAAGTAAAATCCTGTGTGGGTGGTAAACGGATTGGGATAATTGAGTAGGTGTTCAATTGCTAATTTCGCATTTTTAGCCACAATAAAATCGATTTGATTCTCGGAAGGATTATTCAGGTTATCCCAAATTTTCAGATTAAGCTGATGTTCTCCTTTTTCAAGGTTTGATAGCTGGTAAGTAATTTTACCCTTTTGATAACTATCTATTTCAGCTTGATAATGATCATTTAGCTCAATAGTATTATCCGTGTCTTGATCAATTGTTGCTATAATGTTGTGATCTGAATTAGCCCCGAGGGTGTTGATGCCACTTGAATCCTGAACGATTGCCAGAAGGATAGGAGATTCGCTGGTTGCTCCACCATTGACAAATTGCTCATCATTCATGTAGAGTTCTATTTCCGGACCAACCTTATCGTCAATATTATTAATGTTTGATCCCCCCACAATAATGGTGTTATCAAACCCACTGGCCGTAGTGGCTTCATTTTTTGCGTAGTATTGAATTTTGCCTTTACCAAAGTCCGCGGCTATATCTTTAGGGACTAAAAAACTAAAGCTGAATTCGCCATTTTTAATGCTTGCCTTTCCTGAGTATAGAGCGTTGTTTTGTTCTTTATATTCAAAGGGGCTTCCATCATTACCAAGCGTGATTTTATCCGAGAATTTATCGAAAACCGTAGCGTGAAGAATTCCGTTAAATTGAGAGAGTTTTTGAGAATTTTGATTTTCAAGTTGTCCGGAAAGTGTAATTGTGCTTAAAGCTTTAAGAGTGTCCGTAGCTTGGTTGATATCAACCTTGTTGAGTTTTAATGTGGTTATATTTTCTTTGGGATAGTTTAGTTTTAAGGCTGGATCTCCCAATAAAGTGAAGTTGCGTTTATTGTTACTTGATCCACTCGCATTTTTTGTAAGCCTCATAATATCGCCTAAGCGTAAGCTTTCATTCTGATTATTTGTTGAAAAAACGTAGTTGTAGAAATTCTGATTTAAATAGAAGTTGGGTGTTGAAAATACCAATCGTGTTGTCGTAAATAATCCAATGCCACCACCATTGTCTCTGAGAAGGATGTTTTCACCAGCCGATCGTTTTTGATATTGATCGAATCGGCTGAATTCACAGGTTGCAGTCATAAATAAGGGAAGGTATTTTTCATTCTTCCAAGACTCAATATCTTCATTCATCATTATCTTTTCATGAGCCAAGCCATTTTCATTGCCATGTCCGGTATAGTTCACAATTAAGCAGCCTTTGTTGATGTTATCCTCAATTTTTCTGTTGACTTCGGGGTAGCGATCACCGGCCGAAGTGGTTTCTTGTTTAAAGGCATCTAAAAATATGCGATGAATCCTGTATTCAGGATTATTGTTCTCAAGCTGCATGGCCAATTTATTGGCATCGCGCATATGGACGTTGTTATCTTCATCATCACCAATAAAACAAACAGAGGTTTGCCAACTGCCAAGGTTTTCATTCTTGTTGTAGTTTAATAGTTTTGATGTGACAATTTGGGCTTCACCCGATGAATTGACAGGCAATCGACCTATGCCAATATCGACCAAACCCGTGGCACCTCCCTCGTTGTCGTCGAGTAAACCAAAAAAATCATCGGTTACAAATGATTGTGTTGGCGATAAAGAATAGCTTGACTGATAGGTTGGTATTTTGTTTGTGTTGCTGCTACTAGCTAATTTATTGTCGTAAGAACCGTCACCAAAAAGAAGCAGATATTTGGGCATTTCGTCTTCTGTTGATGCTCTGTCATAAAACATTTTAACGAAATTACGGATTGCGGCTGCATCGACCGTACCTGATGAAAATTCATTATAAACACTTTCGGTACTGACTAGTGAAACCTTAAGTTGATCCTGAGTTTTGTGAAATTCTGCCAGTTGATTTGCATACGTTAAAAAATCGGGATGACTGACAATAATAAGATCGCTGGCAGATAGTGCGTGCAAGTTTTGATTTTGTACAACTCCCACATATTTGGGGCTGGGAAATTTTGAATTGAGATCGAAAGCAACCAATTCTCTTAATTTGTCCTGAGATACATTAATATTTGCTGTATTTCCACTAAGCTCTATTTCAATTTGTTTGACCTGTGAAGTTTGTGTCACATCCCAAACCATGGTGTTCGAATTGGCATTTTTAAGCTTAAAACTTGCAATATTGCCCGTACCAATGGATTTTGTGTCGCGAAAAGCCAATTGTTCTCCTTCAAAAATGAGTTGGCACCTTGCATTCAATCTCATATAATCCAGCCAACCGATTGAGGATGCTGATCCTTTTTCGTATTTAATTTTAATGTTGAACTGATCCTGAGTTGCTTTAAAGTTGGTAAAGCGTTCTCTTATTTGTGAGGCATAGGTTGCCGTATAGCTACTGGTATTTACTGATGAGATATCAATTTCACCAATTTGGGTTTCATTAGAGCTTAAGATAAACTTTGTGTTTGAAGATGAACGCCCGGCAACATGAGTGTTGATACTAATGTTCTCATTCGTATTTAAGTTCTGAAAATAAAATGGGATTGAATAAGACGTCGTGATGTCGAAGATTTGTCCAAACCACAGTTGACCTGATCGGAGAAGATTCTTATTATCAAGATCGACGACTCTGTAGGCATCAAAATCGTTGACTGTAAAATTTGGGTTTGGATTGTTTGCGACTAGTGGTATTAATGGAGATGCTGTTTTATCTGATGTCAGGAAATAATGAGATGTGTTGCTGTAAAGATGATTTTGATGAATGAACTCTTTGGTTTCATCATCATACTCCCAGGTGCGAGGTCCTTTGGCATAAAATAAAATGTAATCACCCGCATTGAATATGCCATCGCTACCTTTTGACATATAAATAGGATTTAGAATCAAGTCATCATTTCTCTCTTCATTGTTCATTTCAGGAAGCATACCTCCTCCTGAACCATATACCCTGACAGAAGCCGGGTTTTCGATCCCCATGTCAAGTAGTTGTTGATAGCTTATTTTATGAATGGCTGTTGTATCAACACTTATTTTTATCCATTTACCGCTTGATAATACGGACGTGTTGGTGTAAAAGGCTTTGTTCTCATTTTTAGTTCTCTTTATAGAAGCTTGAGATACAAGTTTAATCTTGAATTGCTTTAACTTTTCAAGTTTCCCATTGGAAGGATTTCTTCTTATGGGAAGAAATTTGACTTGTAAGTATTTTTGTTTTCGAATTCCGGCTTCATTTAATTGAAAATCAAAATCTGATTTTATTAGAGTCGGATTAATAAGTCTGATTTCGTCTTGAGTTAAATCTTCATAAATGGTTTCTTCAAGTACTACTGAATAATTCGTTTGATGCTGATCGACTTTGAAGTTCTCAGAGAAAAAAGGAAGAAAGTTGGCGCTTGGCTCTGTAATTGCATTGTCGAAACTGAGTGTTTGGATGGATTCCCCCTCTGAGGTGAATATCTCTGATATCGACCAATGTAGCTCATTTGTTTTTGTATTCTGAGAGAAACAATAAGTTGATGTAAATAATAGTATAAAAATAAGAAGCTTCCGCATTTTTGAATTTCAGATTGGATTTTGAATAAATATGGCATTAAATAGACAGTAAATATATTTATAATTTAGATGAAGAAATAATAATGACATTTTTGAAACGGAATATCTCTTCAAAGCTTGAGTGAGATGTTTTGAATTGAGATAATTATAGATCATAAATTGGTATAAGTATTTAGGTAAAATGGGAGCTGATGGAGAAAATATCTAAAAAAGTAAAAATTGATACAATAAGTTCTATTTACTTTTAGTTATATTTGTTGGGTGAAGAGTGCCTTTTTTTTGATTAAACTATGGTTTTCTTTAACGATTGATAAAATTGAGCCTGTTTTAAACTTTCGTTTTTACAATTGTTATTGATTTAAAAAATCGGTAAATTGGAACCACGCACGGATACATTGTTCAATAGGTCTGTGTGTTGCAAACATTAATTTCATCAGATGAATAAGGTTTAGATGTCATGTTCAGATCACTTTGCATTATTCAAATTGTTTGATGGTAGATATTTTAATTTAGAGTTGATCTTATAAATATCCAAGATTGTACTTAATCCCGTGATTATTAGGGAAGTTTATAAGTAAATAGAAAATTTAATCATATGAAATCGAATTTATTACTTTCTGCGTTTGCAATTACTTTATTGCTGTTTTCATCTTGTTCTAAGGTGAAAAGTATTATAGGTAAGGAAGAGCGTTCGTCTGCTACTGGTTGGGCTTATAATGATCCTGAGAATGGTGGGTTTGAATACAAAAAAGGTTATCTTCAGAAAACGGGGCCTGGTTTGATATTTATCGAAGGAGGAACTTTTGTAATGGGACGCACTGAGGATGATGTGATGTACGAATGGAATAATATGCCACGTCGTGTCACAATACCGTCTTTCTATATCGATAAAACTGAAGTTAGAAATGTTGATTATAGAGAATATTTACATTGGACAAAACGTGTGTTTGTTGATTATCCTGAAGTTTATAAAAAGGCTTTGCCAGATACATTGGTATGGAGATCCGAGTTAGCTTACAACGAACCTTATGTGAATAATTATTTACGTCATAAAGCATATTCTGAATATCCGGTTGTAGGTGTTTCATGGGAACAGGCTTCTGATTTTTGTGAATGGCGTACCGATCGTGTAAACGAACGAATTCTAATTGAGAAGGGAATCCTAAAAGAAAACCCAGATCAACGAAACGAGAATAACTTTAATACCCAAGCTTATTTGATGGGACAATACGAAGGTGTTGTTGGAACGAATCTAAAGGATTTAAATCCTGATAATGAAGAACGCCGCGTACGTTGGTCAGATGGGATTCTTTTACCAAAGTATCGTTTACCATCCGAAGCAGAATGGGAATATGCTGCTTTAGCAACGATTGGAAACTCTACCGATGAGCGTATTGGAGATAAGAGAATGTATCCATGGGACGGACATTGGGTCAGAAATGCGGATAAAAAGCATCGAGGTGAGATGATGGCCAATTTCTCAAGAGGAAGAGGTGATTATATGGGATCTGCTGGTGCGCTTAATGACGCTGGTGATGTAACGGTTCCTGTGGATTCATATTGGCCAAATGATTTTGGCTTGTATTGTATGGCTGGTAATGTGAATGAGTGGGTTGCGGATGTTTATCGTCCACTTTCGTCTTATGATGTTGCTGAGTTCAACCCATATAGAGGAAATGTTTTCAAAACGCCTCTATTGGATGAAGAAGGTAATGTGGCTGAAAAAGATAGTTTAGGACGTATTCGTTATCGCAAGCAAAAAGATGAGGAGCTGGTAAATCGTGTAAACTATAGAACAGCTGATAATAGAAATCATAGAGATGGTGATTTAGCATCCAGTGTTGTTCCGGAAACGGAATGGACTAATGGTGAGCTGAGTAAAAAAGGTTCATCTTTAATGTATGTGAATGCACAGGGCGCTAATAAAAATACTTATAATACATTAATCAACGATGAATCTCGCGTATACAAGGGCGGTTCATGGAAAGATAGAGTGTATTGGTTGTCTCCTGGAGCACGTCGTTTCCTTGATCAGAAGAGTTCAAGAGACGATATTGGTTTCCGTTGTGCAATGACGCATGTGGGATCTCCTGTTGAAGGGAAATAGATCATTTGATGTTATGATATAAGATTTGCCCCATCGTGATTTACGATGGGGTTTTTTCTTGTATTTTTTTTAATTTCGCTAATTCAATTTCAAGCTCATTATATGAATATTTCAGAGATCTATACCCTATTCAAAAAGTTTCCACATGTTGTTACTGATAGTCGAAATGTTGTTGCTGATTCCTTGTTTTTTGCTTTAAAGGGCGAGAGTTTTAATGGGAATAAGTTTGCCTTGGATACACTTGAAAAAGGCTGTCGTTATGCAATAGTTGATGAGAAATCATATGCGATCGATGATCGATTTATTTTGGTTGATGATGTTTTGACTTGTTTGCAAGACCTGGCCAGAGAGCACCGTAGAACTCTAGGGATTCCAATTTTAGCGATTACAGGAACCAATGGGAAAACAACAACCAAAGAATTGCTGAATGAGGTCTTAAAACAAAAATTTAAAACTTCAGCGACACAAGGTAATTTCAATAATCATATTGGCGTGCCCTTGACCTTGTTAGCGATGAATGCCGAAACTGAATTTGGAATTGTAGAGATGGGCGCTAATCATCCCGGAGAAATAAAGATGCTGTGCGAAATTGCTGAGCCTAATTATGGTTTGATTACGAATGTGGGCAAGGCTCATCTCGAGGGATTCGGTTCTTTTGAGGGGGTAAAGAAGACCAAAAAGGAACTGTACGATTATCTGGCACAAAATGGGGGTGAGGTATTTATTAATTGCGAAAATGAACACCTGATGGGCATGCTTAATCAGCAAAAGACAATTTTGTATGGCAATTCCGAGGAGGCGTTCTCTAAGGCCCGTTTTCTCCAGGCCGAACCAAAACTCATTATTGAACTTCGATCACCAATAGGGAAATTGTACATTAAAACTCAGTTGATTGGCGCTTATAATTTCGAAAATGTTCTTGCTGCTGTTACGCTGGGGAGATATTTCAAAATTGATGAGATTGATATTAAAGAAGCATTAGAATCTTATACCCCGAGTAATAATCGTTCGCAGTTACTGAAAACGGATGATAATGTTTTGTTTCTGGATGCTTATAATGCCAACCCAACGAGTATGCGTGCTGCTATCGACAATTTTGCAGCGATGAAAATGAAGAATAAGGTGCTCATTTTGGGGGATATGTTGGAGCTAGGGGAAGAGTCTGAAAAAGAGCATCTTCATGTTTTGGACTTGCTGAAAGAAAAAGAATTATCGAATACGATATTGGTGGGAAATATTTTTTCAAGTCTGGCTTCGGATTATAAATACGATGCTTTTAAAAGTGTTGAAGATTTGTTGGTGTATTTGGAAAAATCGGTTCTAAAGAATAAGTATATTTTAATAAAAGGCTCAAGAGGAATTAAACTTGAGAAAACGATAGAGAAATTGTAGGGTATGAATTTAGCTTGGGTTTATTTGTTGATTGCCGGACTTTTTGAAGCAGCTTGGGCCATTGGATTAAAATATACACAAGGATTTACGCGTTTGTGGCCTAGTGTATTTACAGTTATTGCAATGGGAATCAGCCTTTATTTCTTGGGCATGGCACTTAAGAATTTACCTGTGGGGACTGCTTATGCTGTTTGGACAGGCATCGGAGCTTTTACCACTGCAATACTGGGTATTTTATTGTTTGGTGAGAGTGTACACTTTGCTCGAATATTTTTTTTATTCCTGTTACTGGTTGCAATAATTGGTTTGAAATTTACAGCTAAATAATCAATTCACCTGTTAGAATCTTAAATCTGAAAATTTCTTTTTATTCTGAATAAAATAGTCAGCAATAATACTACCCGTATAGATTTCTTTGTGAAATTCTGTTGTAACCAGAGGGTTTAATATGCGCCTTTTTTCACGCATCTTACTTAGATTTCCATAAAAGGAGTAGTGGGCTTTTAATAAAGCCATTAAATTGTCGAATTCAAGGCTAAGCAAAAATTTAACACCAGCTACACCATCTAAAATCATTCTTAGCAAGAGTGTTGTAATGAGTTTCTCAGAAGGCAAATTCTTATAAAGCATAAACAGGTTGTTTCTGAAATTTAGATGTAATTTGCGGGAACTGTGATTGGGAAGAGTTGCTCCACCAACATGATAAACTACACTTTCAGGATGACAGACAATGCGGAACCCTCGGTTCTTAATTCTCCAGCAAAGGTCAATTTCTTCCATATGTGCAAAGAAATCAGCATCGAGTCCTCCCAGTTTCTTATATACTTCAGAACGGATGAAAAGTGCGGCGCCGCTTGCCCACATCACATCGGTGAGCTGATCGTATTGTCCTGAGTCCGTTTCAATGGTATCCAATACACGTCCTCTGCAAAAAGGATAACCTAAATGATCGATATAACCTCCTGAAGCACCAGCATATTCAAAGTCCGTCTTTTTATTGAAGGCTTTAATTTTGGGTTGGGCTGCTACGATCTCAGTTTCTTTTTCGAATAAATTATAAATCGGATCAAGCCAGTTTTCACTCACCTCAACATCAGAGTTTAGAAGAACAAAATAGTCATGATCAAGTTGATCTAAACCTTTATTGTAGCCATCGGCAAATCCATAGTTTTTATCCAGAACGATGGTTTTAAGGTCTGGATATTCACTTTTAATAAAGTCAATTGAGTCGTCAGTGGAATCATTGTCAATAACGACTACTTCGGCCCATTCCCGATTTGAAAATTTGGTAACAGAAGGCAGAAATTGTTCCAATAATTTCTTTCCGTTCCAGTTTAGGATAACCACTGCAATTTTATTCATGACTTTGTTTTGGGCTTGATGTGAATAGTGTGCTAAAAATAAGTAAAAATTAGGACTGAACTTCTCTTTTGTGTTTCCAACGCTTATGTGACCACAACCAGTAGGATGGATTTTCTTTAATAATATCTTCGAGCAAACGCGTATGTGATTCTGTAATTTCGTTTTCTGCGGTTTCCTTTGGTTTGTCAGTAATTGGAATAAATTCGTATTCGTAGAAACCACGCTTAATTTTAGTCATTTTGACGTAAACAACAGCCTGATCCAGTTTTTTTGCAATACGTTCTGTTCCTTGTAAAATGGGCGTGTCCTGATTCAGGAAGTTAGTCCAATAATGCAGGTTTCTTCTGTTTGGGGTTTGATCGCCAATGAATGCTGTAATGGTAAAATGCCCCTGGTTTTTGTGCTTAATCATTGTGCGTAGCGTGTCATTTTTCGCCAGGGTTTGAGCTCCAAAACGTTCCCTGATGTTGATGAACATTTTATTAAACACTTTGTTGTGCAGGGGTTTGTAAATGGTTAGAAAATCTCCGGTATCGTATACCGCAAATGAAGTTAACCATTCCCAGTTGCCATAATGTCCCAAAACGGCAACCACACTTTGACCTTGTTCTTTGTATGGATTGAAAAAGTTGGGTTGTTTGCAAACGCAACGTTTTAACATCTCGTCCTGACTGATATTCCAAAGTTTAATCGTTTCAACAAAGGAGTCACAAAAATGGTGGTAGAATTCTTTTCTGATTTTTCGGATTTCCTCAGGCGTTTTCTCAGGGAAAGAATTTTTAAGGTTCTGATTGACTACTTTTTTTCGATAAGCTATGACTCTGTAGGTAATGAAAAAAATAAAATCGGAGAGAACATATAATACCCGTAATGGGAGAAAACTCAAGAAACGACAAAAGGCGTAAGCCAAATATGAAAAAAACAGAGTCATAGATAAATATTGAATTTAAAGCCTTATTTAAGCATGAATTTCTGAACACAATTTTTGAATTCGAGAAAGTTATGTGGATTCGTTGCAATTATTTCCTGTCCAAAGATATAATTGTTTTTGCCTTTGAAATCGCAAACTTTACCACCAGCCTGTTGAACTAAAAAGGCGCCAGCTGCCACATCCCAAGCTTGCAGACCATATTCATAAAATGCATCGAAACGGCCACAGGCGACATAGGCAAGATCTGTTGCTGCCGAACCAGGACGACGAATGCCTTGAGAGTTTATGCATAGAAATTTGAGTAAATCCATATACGTGTCCAGTTGCTCGAAATCCCGGTATGGAAAGCCGGTTCCCACAAGGCTTGATTCTATTGAAGTTGCTTTTGAAACTTGGATGATTTCCCCATTGAGATAGGCCGGAGCCCCTTCCCAGGAATAGAAACATTCGTTTAGACTGATTTCGTAGACGACGCCTAGAACGATCATATCGTCTTTTTTTAGGGCAATACTAATTGCAAAGGGTGAAAATCCATGTATGTAATTTGTGGTGCCGTCCAATGGATCAATTATCCAGTTGTATTGCTCTCCGGTTAGCGTTTTAGTGCCTTCTTCAGCAATAAAGCCTGCTTCAGGAATCAAAGGTTTTAATGCTTCAATAATTCTGGTTTCAGAGCTTTTGTCAACAAAAGTAACGAAATCATGCGTGCCTTTATTTTCGATGTCAGCAGTGTTAATTTTTGACTGTTGTTCTTTTATAAAAGCACCAACTTCAATGGCAATTTCCTGAGTTCGTTTGCAAACTGATTCGAGATTTATCATTTGATATAGGACTATGTGTTACGATTTAAGCAAGTTTAAATTTATAACTTTTTTCATCGATAAGTTTAACTTTTACATTGCCATTATCATTTATTTCTAATAAACGGACTTCAGCAATCTTGTTACTCAGATTTGGGTTGTATTCAATTTCAACTTTAATATAATTTTCGGTGAAACCAAACATCATTCCATTGCTGTTATGATCCTCGAATAGAACTTTCGCATTAGTACCTAAAAAACTTTGATAGAAAGCTCTTAATTTTTTTTCAGATAAGATCTGAAGCATTTTAGCTCTTTTCTTTTTGTCTTCAGGACTAACGACTTCTATAATCTCCAGAGCTTTTGTGCCTTGTCGTTCTGAATATGGGAAAACGTGTAACTGAGAAATAGGGAGCTCATTGATGAAGTTGTAAGCATCAACAAAATCGATTTCTCTTTCGCCTCGGCTACCCGCAATAACATCAACCCCAATAAAAGCATCAGGTGTCAATTCCTTTATTTTAGTGATGCGTTGAGCAAAAAGTTCACGATTGTAGCGGCGTTTCATTAGTTTCAGTACATGGTTAGAACCTGCCTGTAAGGGAATATGGAAATGGTTGACAAATTTTTCCGATTGAGCTACAAATTCAATGATTTCATTACTGAGCAGGTTAGGCTCAATTGATGAAATACGATAGCGTTCGATGCCTTTTACTTTTTCAAGAGCCTGGATTAAATCGAAAAAAGTCTCATTCGTGCTTTGTCCAAAATCCCCAATATTCACACCCGTAAGAATGATTTCTTTAGCCCCCTGTGCGGCAACTTTTTCAGCTTCAATTACTGTGTCTGCAATGCTCATATTACGGCTTCCACCACGTGCAAATGGAATGGTACAGTATGTGCAGAAGTAATTGCATCCATCCTGAATTTTTAAGAAACAACGCGTTCGGTCTCCCATAGAGTAGGATGCCTGAAAATCTTTAACCGATTCAACTTCGCAAGGGTGCATTTCACCTGTCCCTTTTTTTTCAAGATGGTCGATGTATTTGTGGATGTTAAATTTTTCGTTCGTCCCTAAAACCAAGTCAACTCCGGGAATTTGTGAAATTTCCTGAGGTTTAAGCTGAGCATAACAGCCAATCACAACAACAAAAGCATTGGGATTTGTCTTGATGATTTTTTTTATGGCTTGTCGACATTTTTTGTCAGCCTGATCGGTAACAGAACAGGTATTGATGACATAAATATCAGCTTTCTCAGTTGTCTTAACAGTTTCGAAACCCATTTCTTTGAATGAGCGACCGATGGTTGAAGTTTCTGAAAAATTTAATTTGCAACCTAATGTGTAAAAAGCGACTTTCTTCCCTTGCAACATGTTTTCTTCTCCTTTGCTGATAAAATTAGATGTGAGTTTTAAAGTGCGAAGTCCAATAAATGAGAATTGGAATTGCATTTTTTGACTCGGATGATTGTCTCAATCCCAGTCGAATCATATTGATAGTCAGGAGATGAGAAGCGATTTTATAAATAAAATGAACTACCTCAAAATATGAAATAGTTCATTGTTTATGAATCGGTTGCAAAATTAGAAAAAAGAATCTACTATGCCATAACTTTTGGACTAGAGTACTCTTGGTAAAGTTGATGTATAATGCCATCGGAAACTCCAATTTTTGGAATTTGGATCACATTTGAGTTGGCCCATTCCATAATACTAAGGAAAATGGTTGCGGCAGGAATAATAACATCGGCCCGATCGGGATTCATATCGTAATTAATCATCAGATCGTCGTAAGACATGCTGCTGAATAAGGAGTGAATTTCCTGCAGCTCATGATAGCTAAGCACACGTTCCTTTCTGGGGCTGGCATATTTGAATATTTTATTGATGTTACCGCCGGAACCAATCAGTTCGATATTATCTTTTGCTGAACAAATATCAAGTAAACATTCTTTTATGCGAATGAATTCGTTAAGAGGAACACAGTTTTTTAGAATTTTAATGGTCCCAACATCAAAAGAACATGAGAAATGAGCAATTCCACCTGAAAAAAGGGTAATTTCAGTACTACCACCCCCCACATCAACATAAAGGTAATTTTTTGCGGGATCGATAATTGAAGAGAGATTGTTGGAAAAAATGATACTGGCTTCTTCTTTTCCGGATATTAAATCAATATCAATATCGGCTTCTTTTTTTATTTTTTGAATGAGTTGCATGCCGTTGTTGGCTTCTCTCATTGCTGAGGTGGCACAGGCACGATAGGCAACGACTTCATGAACATTCATTAGTTTACGGAATGCAATCATGGCTTCAACCATTTTTTTTTCTTTCTCAGGAGAAATGTTTTTGTGCATAAACGTATCGGCACCTAAACGAATAGGCACCCTAATGAGTGAAGATTTTTTCATGTATGACTCACCATTCTTCTCAATAACATTCGTGAATAACAAACGGATGGCATTGGAACCAATATCTATGGCGGCAAATTTTAAAATCTTCATAAGGCTAAAGCTTAAGAAACAGTTTAAAACCATAGTTTTAAACTGTTTCGGTTTGCCTAATCAAATTAAAGTTTTTTTTTAAATTATCCAATATTAATTTGTTAGAGTAATTTACTCGCCAATTCAGCCAGATAACTGCGTTCTCCTTTTATCAGATTGATGTGTGCAAAAATCTCCTGATCTTTCATCTTGTCTGAAAGATAAGCGAGGCCATTTGATTTTTTATCCAGATAAGGGGAATCAATTTGTTCAATATCACCCGTGAATATCATTTTAGTTCCTTCACCAGCACGTGTTATAATTGTTTTAATTTCATGGGGGGTTAAATTCTGAGCTTCATCAACAATGAAGAATGCATTCGATAGGCTTCGACCTCTGATGTAAGCCAGGGGTGTGATTTGCAGTTTTTCCTCTTTCAGTAATTCGTCTATATAGAGGTATTGTTTGCTATGCGCATTAAACTTTTTCTTAATCACAGCTAAATTGTCGAAAAGAGGCTGCATGTATGGGCTGATTTTTTCTTTTGCATCGCCAGGGAGATAACCCAGGTCTTTGTTGGCAAGTGCCACAATCGGTCGTGCTAAATAAATCTGATCAAATTGTTCTGATTGTTGGAGGGCAGATGCTAAAGCCAATAAGGTTTTTCCTGTCCCTGCTGTTCCTGTTAAAGCGACTAAGTTAATGCTAGGATCAAGCAGTGCATCAAATGAAAATGTTTGTTCAGCATTACGAGGATAAATGCCATAAGCACTCGGTTTTTCAACTCGGGTAATTTTTTTATCAACCGGATTGAAATGTGCTAAAGCGCTTGTGCTATTATTTTTTAAAATAAAGTAACGATGCCCTGTAAGTTCAAAATCTAAATTTAAATCCGATTCTGTAAGTCCATCCTCGCCTTGATAGAGTTCCGCAATTTTCTCGGAAGAAAAATCATCCAGGGTTTGTATACCCAAACTCATCATATTGTCGATATCTTTAACCTGATCATTTTTAAAATCTTCGGACATTATGCCTAAAGATTTAGCTTTCATTCTCAGATTGATATCCTTGGAAACAAGTATGGTTATTCGATCCGGATTTTCATTTTTAACGAATTCTGCAATAGCTAATATTCTGTGATCCGGGATGTTTTCGTGGAAAGAAACCTTCATTTTAGCGGAGAATTCTTTACCCGTTTCAATAAATAATCTGCCTCGTCCATTTCCCAGGGCTACACCATCACTAAAAAGAAGATCGCCAGAGAGCTTATCGAGTTCGCGGGTAAACTCGCGAGCATGGAAATTGATTAAATCGTTTCCTCTTTTAAATTTATCCAGTTCTTCGAGAACTGTAATGGGAATCAGAACATCGTGTTCGTCAAATTTAAATATTGAATTAAAATCGTGAAGAATAACATTGGTGTCTAATACAAAAATCTTTTTTTCGGTGGTCATAAGCGCGGGTATTAGAGGGTTAGTATATCGATCAATCGTTTCATATAAAAAGAAGCTTTTCTGAAACAATTACATCGTTTAGCATACTGATATTTCTAGAAAATATCCTGTTAAGTATTACTAATGAAATTAACAAAAAAGGGAGGAAAATCAAGCTGAGATCCTATTTTTTAGTAATTTTTTTTTTGCTTTGCAAAGCGAAAAAATGGTGAATTATGAACTATCAGGAAACTATCAGCTACTTATTCAATCAGTTACCTATGTTTCAACGAACAGGGAAGGCTGCTTATAAGGCAAATTTAGATACAACTTTAGCTTTGGATGCGTATTTTGAACACCCGCATCAGCAATTTAAATGCATTCATGTAGCAGGGACAAATGGGAAAGGGTCTGTATCTCATACTTTAGCTTCTGTTTTGCAATCTGCGGGTTATAAAGTTGGTTTGTACACTTCACCTCATTTGCGTGATTTTCGTGAGCGGGTGAAAATCAATGGCGAGATGATTTCCGAAGAAGCGGTTGTCGATTTTGTGGCTTCACACAAAAAAAAGTTTGAAGAACTGTCACCTTCATTTTTTGAAATGACGGTTGCTTTGGCCTTCGATTATTTTGCCAAAGAGAAAGTTGATATCGCCGTTGTGGAAGTTGGTTTGGGTGGTCGTTTGGATTCGACTAATATTATTGATCCCTTGTTGAGTGTCATTACCAATATCAGCTTTGATCATACCAGTTTATTGGGAAATACGATTCCAGTTATTGCCGGAGAGAAAGCGGGGATTATTAAAACGAATACCCCGGTTATTATTGGTGAGAAACACAATCAGTCTCAACCAGTTTTTATTGAAACGGCTAAACAGCAATCAGCTCCAATTCTATTTGCCGAAGATGAATTTGAATTGCTGAATACCGAATTACAAGAGAATTATCGTCATTTAAAGTTTAAAGACTTAATGTCTGGAGAATTGATTTCGTTGGAGTCGGATTTGTTGGGAATTTATCAGGTTAAGAATATCAGAACTGCTCTTGTTGCTCTTAAGATGATGAATGAGATAGGTTTTAACCTATCAGATCAAATTATTAAAGACGGAATTTCTAAGATCGTTGCGCAGACCTCGCTTATGGGGCGTTGGCAACGTTTGGGATATAATCCTGGAATTATTTGCGACACTGGGCATAATGTTGCAGGAATTTCTGAGATATTGAAGCAGCTTAACTCTCTAAGATTTGAAAAGTTGCATATGGTAATTGGCATGGTAGACGATAAGGATATCAATGAAGTCTTGAATTTATTGCCCAAAAAAGCGACTTATTATTTTACAAAGGCCTCTATACCCAGAGCTTTGAATGAGGAAATATTAAAAGAGAAAGCAGATAAATTTCAATTAATAGGCAAGACTTATACGAATGTCTCAGATGCACTTAATGCAGCCAAGCTTGTGGCTAAAAGTGATGACTTGATCTTTGTTGGGGGGAGTACATTTGTTGTTGCTGAGGTTGTTTAGCTTTGGTCTTGTAGTTCCCTGTTATTGTAAATGGGGTATAAGTTATTGGAAATGAATATAAATAGTGAGCTCTGCGTTTTTTGTATGGGCTGCATTTTTATATGGAATAGATATGTAATAGTCTAGATATCTGATAATTTCACTGTGTTTGAAGTGTTGTTTTTTCGTGTTGAGTGTTAAAATTTAATTTGTACTGAGACTAAATTAATGTAGATTTTTTTCTTTAATAAAAAAACACTTATTTTTGCTTAGTGAGGTAGTTTTAGAAATAGCACATCTTACTCTCATACAATTAGTATTTTTCTACTTTAATACGACCCGTTTTTGTTAACGGATGATTCGTGTTAAATTTTTGCAGATTGTTCGTAATCTGTTGAATGTTATCTCTAACCTAAGATGTATTAAAGAAATAGCTATGGTTCATAATTCTAAAAAAGTAATTTCTGCAGTTCCTGAGCCTTCTTTACGAAGAATGCCTGCCTATTTATCCTTTTCAGAAGGTTTGTTGAAAAAAGGTCAAGAGTTCGTTTCTTCGACTCAGATTGCCAATTATATGAATATTGATCCAACTCAGGTAACCAAAGACCTGTCTTATACTTCGATTGTAGGTAAAACCCGGGTGGGGTATGAAGTCAAAGCGATGGTTGAGATTTTATCTAACTTTTTGGGCTTTACAGTTCTTGATCAGGCATTTCTTGTTGGGGCTGGTTCTTTAGGTTCAGCTCTTTTGCTTGACGATGGATTGGAAAATTTTGGATTGGATATTGTTGCGGCATTTGATATTAATCCTGCTATTATTGGGAAAAAATTTAATGATATTGAAGTCTTCCATATCGATCAGTTTCGCGATTTAGCCCAGGAGATGAAAGCAATTATTGGAATTATTACTGTACCTGCAGAGTTTGCTCAATCTGTTGCTGATTTGATGGCAGCATGGGGGGTGAAGGCCATTTGGAATTTTACACCTGCCAGAATTAAAGTACCGGACGATATTGTTGTGCAGAATACATCGCTTTACGCCAATTTGGCAATCATTTTCAATAAAATTCATCACGACAGAGAAAAAGAAATCTAATAAATAGATATTAAACATATTTAAGAGGCAATTCGCATGTAGCGTCTTGCCTCTTTTGTATTAATTTTGTTTATAAGTTTAGTGTGATATCAAATGTTAATAGAATGACAGATCGATTTATAGAAAGTCAGGTTTTTGAGAAGGAAGATTTTAGTAAAAAAGGATTGGAGGAAGGCGAGTACGACGATTGTCATTTTAAATCTTGCGTTTTTTCAGGTGTTGAATTATCAAACCTTTGTTTTGTTGATTGCCATTTTGAGGACTGTGACTTTAGTCTGGCTAAAATTAACGAAACAGCATTTAAAGATGTTAAGTTTTCTAATTGTAAGTTGTTGGGATTGAATTTTAACGATTGCAATCCGTTTTTACTGTCTCTCAATTTTGAATCTTGTATGCTGAATTTAGCCTCATTTTATAAATTGAAATTAAAGGCCATACAATTTAGAAATTGCAGTATGCACGAAGTTGATTTTGTAGAATCGAATTTGATGAGTGCTGTCTTCTATAATTGTGATTTGAATGGTGCTATGTTTGAAAATACGAATCTTGAAAAGGCAGATCTTAGAACGGCTCGTGCTTATTCAATCGATCCGGAGATCAATCAAATTAAGAAAGCGAAATTCTCCATGCCTGATGTGATTGGTTTGCTAGGCAAGTATGATATAAAGATAACTTAAAGAGTTGCCCCGATTCAATACGAATCGGGGCATTTTCTTTATTTTGAGTCGATATTGATTTCGTACCAATTAATGTTGCGCGTAAAATACATGGTAGCTGCAAGGATTAAGGTAAGGCCAATACTTCCCATCAAGAGGGCATAATCGGCCAACTGCAGTGTTACAAATAGGAACCCATAGATACTTGTTAATGTAGCCAGAAGAAATAGACTCAATTTTTTTGATTTAAGGATAGAGAGTGCGTATAGACTAATCATTCCAATAATTGATATACTTGAAATAATATAGGCCGTATTGAAATTTGAATGCTCCGAAATTGAGATTAATAAAATATAGAAGATACATAAAGCGAAACCAACCAGAATATATTGGAAAGGGTGAATTTTACGCTTGTTTATGATTTCTACTAAGAAAAAGATGAGGAATGTGAGAGCAATACACATGACTGCATATTTGGATGATCTGACTGATTTTTTGTAGTCATCAAGAGGAAGAATTAGATTAACACCAAAATTTGATTGTCCGATTTTTTCAGCATGTTTATTTCCTATCCAGGATTGCGGAAAATTTCGGTTGAGTTGTAAAACCTTCCAGTCAGCTTCAAATCCGGTTTCAGTAACGTTTCGATGATCAGGTAGGAAATTACCATTGAAACTAGGGTATGGCCAGTTTGAGTTAATTCTTACATTCGTAGTGCTTCCCAGTGGAATGAAATCCAGATTCTGGCTTCCCTGTAGATTTAATGAAAAAGAAAAATTAATGCTTTTGTTGATATTTGTTTCAATATTGGGCAGCTTGACTGTTATTCCGGAATAAATAAGTTCGGAAATTCTGGACCCCGGTTCAACGTTTAAATTTTTATTATCCCAGTTTAAAATAACTTGGTCCTCTATACCTCTCAAGTCTGAAATTCCTATGGTTAGAAAAGCTTGATCGTATTTGATTTCCTTTAGATTATTCTGATCGATCTCCTTATTCAAAAGAAATTTACCGCTCAAAGCAAGTTTGGATTTGTATACGACGACTTCGTAAATTCCTCGTTTAAGTTTTTCAGGTGAGATATTGCCATCAATATTAAGTTCTTCGGGTAAAATGTGAATGTATTTGGTTGTTTCGTAGGTTTTATCTTCGTCTTTATATTCATAGATTAAGGGGATACTGACTATGGGGCCATTGATTTGTTGACTGCCGGCCCACTTGTTGCTGACTTCAATAATAGCCTGGTTGCTTAGTGATTCTCTTTCGTGTATTACTGATTTGATCATTGAAGCAGGGATCAGTAATAGTAACATGAGAATTGTAATGACAAAAAGCTTGAGACTAATGGAATTTTTTAGCCAGGAGTTAATTCTGTCAATGGGAGATGTTTCTTTATTCATTTCGAGTGGTTTTAAAAGTACTTTGAATTACAAAGTAAATAGTTAAAAAAAATATTAATGAAGCAATTGTTCGATTGCCTTTATGTGTTTTGAGAAAGCAATTTTGCCCTCTTCACATACTGAATATTTGGTGTTGGGTTTGCGCCCTATAAATTCTTTACTAAACTTAATGTAACCACTTTTCTCAAGAGATTTTAAATGACTGGCAAGATTCCCATCAGTAACATCTAAAAGACTTTTAAGTGTATTAAAATCCAGGTAATCATTCACTATAAGAGCTGACATGATTCCCAAGCGAATTTTGTTCTCAAAGGCTTTATTTAAGTTTTTTAGTATGTCTTTCACGATCCGTATTTAAGATGCATAATAATACCGTAGACAATGTGTACGATTCCAAAACCAATTGTCCAAATAATTAGGCCATAACCAATAAAGTAGATGCCCAATAATCCCAATACAATTTCAACTATACCTAGACTCCTGACTTCGTCGAGCGTGTATTTACTTGCATTAACTAAAGCTAAGCCATAAAAAATAAGTGTTAGTGGGGCAATAATTCCGATAAACCCTTTAAATAATAGAATGAGACATAGAATACCTCCGGTAACCAATGGAATAAATAGATTGATGAGAAGGGATTTGGTTTGTAGATCCCAAAGTTTTTGATTGTTTTTTCTGGCCTTTCGAGTTGTGAAGAAGATCCCCGAAGCTATAGACAATAGAAGTGTGGTTGAGGCAATAATCAAAAGAGTCGATAGATTTCCAGAGCTAAGAATTGCTTGTCTGTACTCCAAATAATTCTGATTAGCATAAATCGTTTGATAGGCTAAGTAAGCACCAAGAATTGCTAAAATACCTGCACTTATACCTGATAGTCCACTTAAAGATATAAACCGTGATGAACGATTCATCATCTGTTTGATATCCCTTAAATCTTCAATATATTTTTGCTTGTCCATAAAAGTACTTTGAATTACAAAGTAAAACTAATAAGAAAATGTTTAAAATCCTAACTCGGGCTGAAAAAATGATGAAATGGTATAGATGTGTTTTAATTTTTGTATTTACTATTGAGAAATTTACCAATAATAAATGCCATGATGATGGCTACATAAAACTGTCCAGTAATTGCAGAAAAAATACTGATGGATTTGGCAAATTGGCTTTGTGGGATGATGTCTCCAAAACCGATTGTGGTCATACAGACAAATGAATAATAAACGATATCACCGATATTGTTAAGGACAGTTCCATTGGCATTTGCGATTGCTTGATGATTGTGCCATAGTATGGTTGAATTGATGAAACTAATTATAACACCAATAAGTAGGTAACCATTAATCGTTTCAATAATAAGGTTAATATCAATATCTGTCTTTCTGATTATTTTGCCAATCATGGTGATGACAGCTGTTGAAAAGATTAAGATGGAGAATGAAAATGCAAAATACCTAATCGATGGTTCATCAATAAAATACATCAGCCATATGGAGATAACTGCAAAAAGTATTGCGAGTTGGGCCCACCTTTTCTTTTCACCTATGATTGAAGATATAGAGAGAAGAATTAAGGAGTAAAAACCGGCATAAATCAGTTCTTTATATGCGCCCGCAACGATCACAGGTAGTACAAAAATATAGAGGAATATACTTATTAATAAGTATATTCCTTTGGGGATTTTGCTTAATATTTTCTTCATGCCGTGTTCTTATAGATAACTATGAAATGCATAGATAAATTAAATGTTTCTCAACTGATTAGTGCTGTTTTTTTCTACTATAAACTGAATACCTCAAATAGCTGATGTTAAATATACAATTCTATATTCTGAACCAACTAGGATAGAATCGAAAAGACGTGAATTTTATAAATCTATTTTCGATTGGTTGGGTCTGTAATTGGCTTTAAAACCTCTGGTGAATATTCGATTATAAACAAAAACTCCTCACCATTTATTGGTGAGGAGCAGGAATATTTTTGAAAAAAAATAGGGTGCTTTGAATTTTAGCATTCTCCAAGTATTCGGTATGCGCAATCTAAAATTGTTGTGTCGTCTAATTCAACAACGCCTCCATTAGGACCTTGCTCAACATGAACGCCAATACTTTTACCTTCTCTGTAATTTGTCCCTCCAAAATAATTTCGGACAGTTTCTACATTAAGATTTAATTCTTCCGAGATTTTTCTCATGCTGCCTTCCGGCAAACGATCCTTGATTTTTCTAAGGTCATTAAAAGTGATTGTCTTAGTCATATGCATAAAGTTTTATTTAATTAAGGATTAAAATTCTCTTAGCTCTTTAAATTTAGCGAAAGTATTTTTTAATTGAAAGTTATCAAGGCATAATTCTAGCTACCAATTGCTTCCATATGTTTGGCTTTTAACATAGCATTTTTAGCCTTGCTTTTATTTTTGGAGGGTTTCGGCTTATAAGCCAGAGTTAAATTAATATTAAAAAAAAAAGTGATTAAGTCAGATCATGTATTTAAACTGAAGCTAGATTACTTTTTTTAATTCAGAACTGTTAATTTTCTGTAAAGCTGTTTGTATCTTAGTTGCGTTATGCCTTAATCTACTACCTGTTTTTGGTGTTGAAAATTATTGTTTAAGGCTTTATATTAAGGACTAATTTTATAGATAGCCTAGTTATTGTGAAGAAAAAATCTTTGTTAGCCCGTTTCCTTATTTGGCGATTGAAGCATGTGAGCGATCGTCAGTTTATATCTTTTCTTGGTGTACTTATTGGGTTCACCTCAGGATTAGCAGCTGTAGTTATTAAAAATTCGGTTCATTTTATTAGTTCCCTCTTGCATGGAACGTCTAAATTGGAATATGCGAATGTTCTCTATATGGTTTATCCTACTATAGGTATCAGTATCGCTGTTCTTTTTATAAAGTTCGTCATTAAACGACCGGTTAGGCATGGAATCCCCAATGTGCTTTATAGTATATCAAAAACCAACGGACAGATTAATCGGCACAATATGTTTTCATCAGTTGTTGCATCGGCTTTTACTGTAGGTTTTGGAGGTTCCGTCGGATTGGAGGGGCCAACGGTTGCAACAGGAGCAGCCTTGGGATCCAATATAGGGAGATTGTTTCATCTGAATTATAAACAAACCACCCTTTTGCTGGCTTGTGCCTGTACAGGTGCTTTGGCTGCTATTTTTAAGGCACCTATTGCGGCTATTGTATTTGCTATGGAAGTTATCATGTTGGATCTAACCATGTGGTCAATTGTTCCACTCTTACTTGCATCTTCAACTGCGGTTATCACGTCATACTTTTTTTTGGGAATGCATGTTCTTTATCCATTTGAGGTGAAAATCGGCTTTGAGATGAAGGATCTGCCTTATTACATTGTATTGGGAATTTTCACTGGTTTGGTTGCAACCTATTTTACTAAGATGTACATGTACATAAATGGGCTGTTTGATAAGATTGAAAAAACATATCTAAAACTTCTCATTGGAGGACTTTCTTTGGGGATCATCATCTTCTTTTTTCCGTCCCTTTTTGGAGAAGGGTATCTTGGTATCAATGCGAGTCTTTCGGGTGATTACTCTTATCTTTTTAATAATTCTCTGTTTTATACATTAAATGATAGTTTTGGAGCACTATTAATTTTGTTGGCTTTGGTAACTTTTTTTAAGGTTATAGCCACTTCAATCACATTTGGTTCAGGTGGGGTTGGGGGGATATTTGCTCCAACCCTATTTATGGGTGCAAATGCTGGAGTTTTATTTGCGAAAGTGGTTCATTACTTCGGCTTTAGGAATATCGAAGTAAATAACTTTGCTCTGATTGGTATGGCAGGAATGATTGCGGGTGTCCTTCATGCACCTCTTACCGGACTTTTCCTTATTGCGGATATATCCGGAGGATACCAGTTGTTTGTTCCATTGATGATTACTGCAACAATATCTTATGCAACAGTAAAGAGTTTTGAATCACATTCTGTTTATACCGTTCAGTTGGCAAGGAGGAAAGAGCTTATGACGCATGATAAGGATAAAAATGTTTTATCACTAATGCGTGTAACACGTTTGATTGAAAAGAATTTTAGTACGATCAATTCTGATGCTAACTTGGGTGATTTGGTTAAAGTGATAGCTAAATCGCAACGCAATTTATTTATAGTTGTAGATAAAGATAATAACTTTGAAGGGATTGTGAAGCTCGACGACATCCGTGAAATCATGTTTCAACCTGAAAAATATGATATCATGTTTGTCAGGGATTTGATGATCATGCCTAGTGTTGTGATTCAGCACGACGAATCAATGGCTGATGTTGCTCGTAAGTATCAATATTCGGATAAATTCAATTTGGTTGTTTTACAAGATGGTAAATATTTGGGGTGTGTCTCAAGAGCACAAATTTTTTCGACTTATCGTCGTATGCTCAAACATTTTTCTGAGGATTAATAAGAGAGAAATGCTTGAATTTAACCTAAAAAATAATTTCTGGGGTAAATAACTTTTTGTAGAAATTTGATTTCGAAAATATTTTTGAAAAAAAAACATTTTTAGGATACCCTCTCAATATTATTCCACTACATTTGCACTCGATTTTGTAAAAATAATTATAGGAATCTTTAGTTAATTATAAAGATTTTCAGTGCAATACATTGTCAAGTTAAGGCTGCTAAGTCTTTTTTATGTATTGAATGGATTAAGGTTAGCCTGACTCATGAAGCCATCCGACCAAGAAAGAGATTAATAAAGTTTTCAGAATATTAAAAAGGTTTAATTTACCTTTGGAAAATAATAGTTAGAGTCATGAAGAACAAGAGTTTGTTGTCCCGATTTTTAATTTGGAGAATGAAGAATATTAAAGAAAGGCAATTTGTTCTAATTCTTAGTTTTATTGTTGGTATTATAAGTGGGTTAGCAGCTTTGTTACTAAAAACAACCATTCATCAGACTCATCATTTTCTGACACACAACCTACATGTCGATTCTGTTAATCTTCTGTATTTAGCCTACCCAACAATTGGTATCCTATTAACCGTATTGTTTGTGAAATTCTTTGTGAAAGATAATATTGGGCATGGTGTTACCCGAATCCTTTATGCAATTTCTCAAAAAAATAGTCAGATTAAGTCACACAACAACTATTCTTCGATTATTGCGAGTACGCTGACCATTGGTTTTGGTGGATCTGTAGGGGCAGAGGCGCCGATTGTTCTGACAGGTGCGTCTATTGGTTCAAACCTGGGGCGGATGTTTCATCTTAATTATAAAACCATCACTCTGATGGTGGGTTGTGGCGTTGCCGGAGCTATTGGTGGGATTTTTAAAGCGCCTATGGCTGGTATGGTTTTTACCCTGGAGGTACTGATGCTTGATCTGACAATGGCATCCTTAATACCTTTATTGATTTCATCCATCACAGGAGCTAGTATCGCTTACTTTTTTATGGGAAAAGGGGTTTTACTTTCTTATCCATTAAACGAATCATTCGTTCTCTCTACCTTCCCTTATTATATTTTATTAGGAGTGTTTACGGGAATGGTCTCATTGTATTTTACACGAGTGGGAATGTATTTGGAATCTCAGCTTGAACGCATAAAAAACCGTTATCAGAAATTGGTTTTGGGTGGTTTAGCTTTAGGTATAATGATTTTTCTTTTTCCTCCTCTTTATGGTGAAGGTTACACTACAATTCAGGCTTTGATTAATGGGAATGTCGATGGTTTGGTAAACAACTCTATTTTCTATTTTTTGAGGGATCATTATTGGTTGCTTTTGGGTTATGTTGTTCTGATCTTAGCTTTTAAAGTAATTGCATCTACTGTAACCACAGGTAGTGGTGGTGTTGGTGGTATTTTTGCACCGTCCCTATTCTTAGGTGGTGTTTCGGGCTTTTTTGTAGCTCGATTTTTAAATGGTTTCAATTTTGTGAAGCTATCCGAAACTAACTTTACCCTAATTGGTATGGCTGGTGTGATGGCTGGGGTTATGCATGCGCCTTTGACTGCAATTTTCCTTATCGTTGAGATTACAGGCGGATATAGTTTATTCGTTCCTATTATGGTGACTGCCACTATAGCTTATTTGACAATCATGTATTTTGAGCCCCATTCAATTTATACAAAACGATTAGCCAAACGCGGCGAGCTGATTACTCACAATAAGGATAAAGCCGTTTTAACTCTAATGAAATTGGGGAAGGTGATTGAAACCGATCTTCAAAAAATTGATCCTGATGCGAGTCTTGGCGAATTGGTGAAATTGATTTCACATTCACACCGTAATATTTTCCCAGTTGTTGATGAGGAGGAAAAACTTTTGGGTATTGTATTGCTTGATGATATTCGTCACATCATGTTCAATCCTGATATGTATGATGAAACTTTTGTACGTAATTTGATGACCATGCCACCGGCAGTTCTTGAGGCTGATGCACCCATGGATAAAGTGATGAGACGTTTCGAAGAAACCGGAGCCTGGAATTTACCAGTAATAATGGATGGTAAATACTTAGGTTTTGTATCCAAATCGAAGATTTTCAATGTTTACAGACGCGTTTTAGTTCATTTCTCAGATGAATAAATAGCATTCGTAGATTGCTGTTCATTTTTTGCTTGGAATCAGATGTTTTAAGTTGATAATTTGTACCATTGTGAAGGAAAAACAAGTTCCTATCAAGAACTTGTTTGGTATAGATTTTACAAGACAATATTTAATATCATCAGTATGAATCCCAATCAGTATAAGAGTATTTCAAGGGAATTTTGGAAGGGGAGAATTGATCATCTCGAAGATTACGATGCTTTTCGTTGGCATCAGATCATAACACCGATTAATTTGTTAGAGGAATTTGAAGTCGAAGCAAATGGTTTTGGTTTATTAGGTTTCTGCTGCGATAAGGGGGTTGAACAAAATTTGGGACGTATTGGAACCTCAAAGGGACCTCGAAGTATACGGAAAGAACTTGCGAATCTGCCTTGCAGTTTTCCATCCACAACTAAGATTTACGATTGTGGAAATATTGTTCGTACCGATCAAAAACTGGAAGAATTACAGGAGACCTTAGCTGAAGCTGTTTATTTGATCCTAAAGAAAGGCTTATTTCCTATTGTCTTAGGTGGTGGACACGAGATTGCCTATGGCCATTACAAGGGAATCGAACGATTTCTGGATGAGACGAATCAGCAAAGTTTAGGGATTTTTAATTTGGATGCGCATTTCGATATGCGTCCTTATGAAAATGGTAGCAGTTCGGGAACGATGTTTGCCCAAATTGCAGATGATTGCAAGCGTAAGAGTAAAGCTTTTAATTATATGGTTGCGGGAATTCAGCAATATGGCAATACGGTCAGCTTGTTTAAAAAAGCGGATTCTTTAAATGTTAAGTACATTATGGCCAAAAATATTACGTCAGCCAACATGTTTAATATTGGTCAGGATTTAATGCGTTATGCCAAAAAGCAAGAGAATATCTACTTTACGCTTTGTTCCGACGTGATTTCATCAGCTTATGCACCCGGAGTGAGTGCTCCTCAGCCTTTTGGTTTACATCCCGAAAAAATTTTAACTTTGATAAAGATGATGATTCGTTCAGGGAAGGTGATTAGTTTTGATATAGCTGAAATTGCCCCTCGTTTTGATGAAGATAACCGGAGTTCAAAATTAGCCGCAATCATCATATTTGCTGTTATAAATTCTATAATTGAGGAAAAGGAGTTAAATTAAGAGTTTTAGATTATCTTTTTGTTTTTGAATTGATGTTATTCAAAACCTCAATCTATTTATTGAAACTATCTGAATTATTTTATCTTTGTGATATTGCAAATTACAATTTGTAATTGTAATTTCTTTATTTAAAAATTAATATGACTATTAATTTTCTTTTATATTCACTCTGTTGATCTTCTTATTTCTAAATTAGAATGGGGTTTAATTCAAGACTCTTTAGTAGAATCTAACGGAAAATAGTTTAAAAATCAATGTCTATGGCAAACCGACCCGTAACCATTAAAGATATTGCTGAGAAACTCAGCATATCTGTTTCTACTGTCTCAAGAGCTTTAAAGAACAATCCGGAAATTAGCTTACAAACACGTGAAGCGGTACAGAAGCTTGCTAAAGAATTGAACTATAGACCCAATCCGTTGGCTGTTGCTCTCAAAACTCAAAAGTCGAATACAATTGGTGTTGTTGTTCCTCAGATTGTGAGTTCGTTTTATGCTTCTGTAGTTAAAGGAATCGAACAAGTTGCTGATGAACATGGTTATCAGGTTTTTGTAAGTTCATCAAACGAGAAGCTTGAGAAAGAAAAGAAAAATGTTGATGGATTTTTGAATATGAGGATGGATGGAATTATTCTGTCCTTATCACGTGCGACCAATACCTACGATCATATTCATAAAATTAAGGATATGGGGGTGCCTATTGTGCTTTTTGACCGAACTTCAAAAGAGTTAGATGTGTCGAAAGTTGTGGCTGATGATGCGGCTGCTGCTCATGCAGCTGTGACTCACTTGTTGGAAGGTGGAGCTAAGCGCGTTGCTTTTCTGACTGGCCCAGAGTACATGTTGTTTGGTCGTAATAGAATGAGAGGATATAAGCTTGCACTTTCTGATAAAAATATTGATTTGGACGAGACTTTGATTTCACGTTGTGATTTTACTGTTGATTCGGCCAAACAAGCAACAATGGATTTACTTTCAAGAAGTAATCGTCCTGATGCTTTCTTTGCAATAAATGATGAGCTGGCTATTGGAGCAATAATGGCTGCTAAGGAGCTTGGCTTTAAGATTCCTGAAGAGGTTGCTGTTGTTGGTTTTTCAAATAGTCGTCGTTCCCGTTACATGGAACCTTCAATCTCAACTATGGACCAGAATCCGAAAGAAGTTGGGCGAGAAGCGGCTAACCTTCTTTTCGAACAAATGGAAGATAAGCCTGATAGTGATAAGGTGAAAGAAGCCGTTGTACATGCTGACTTAATTGTGAGAGCATCATCTGAAAAGTAAAAGCTCAAAATATAGTATAAAAAAAATCCTGCTGTTATAGCAGGATTTTTTTGTTTGATATTTTGCGATCGTTTAGAAATCTTTATTCTGTTGTTTAACCAATTCCTTAGTTGATAAGAGGCCGCAGGCAGCAAAGATATCCAGCCCTCTTGAACGACGGATGGTTGTGGTGATACCTTTCTTATTAAGCAAGTCTTTGAATTCTTCAACTGTTGATTCATCAGAGCCAAGAAGTGGAGAATTTGGAATTGGATGGAATCGAATGAGGTTTATTCGACATTTAATTCCATCGAGAATTTTACACAATTCTTTTACATGAGCAGGAGTGTCATTAATTCCCTTAAACATGATATACTCAAAAGAAACTCTTCGTTGACGGCCGAAATCAAACTCACGAATCATCTTTAAAACATCCTTTACCGGGTATACATTTTGAACGGGCATTAGTTTTTTTCTCTCATCGTCGAAAGGCGTATGCAGACTGACAGCCAAATGGCATTCACTTTCGTTCAAAAAGGTTTTCATCCCAGGAATAATACCAATGGTTGAAACGGTAATTCGACGTGGACTCATAGCCATACCATAGTCCGCAGTAAGAATTTCGAGTGATTTCATAACCTCGGGTACATTGTCCAGAGGTTCGCCCATTCCCATATAAACAATATTAGTCAGCTGATGTCTTTCGGGTAAACTACGAACCTGATTGATGATATCACCCGCTTTGAGTTGTCCCTGAAAGCCTTGTTTGCCTGTCATGCAGAATAGACAACCCATTTTACATCCTACTTGTGATGAGACACAAAGTGTGGCTCTGTCATCGTCAGGAATATAAGCTGTTTCGATAAACTGACCTTCGTGATTGGTAGGGTAGAGGTATTTTTTAGTCCCATCCACCGAACATTGTTCTTTGATAGTGGCTGTTAAACCGATATCGAAATTTTCTTTTAGGAGTGTTCTGGCTTTCAGTGATAAGTTCAGCATTTCGTCAATGCTTGTAATATCCTTTTTATAAAGCCAATCGGCAATTTGTTTTGCTGTAAACTTTGGAAGTTTTAAATCTAAAACAACTTGAGTGAGTTCTTCCAATGTTTTTCCCAATAGTATTTCTTTAGCCATCTGCTTATAATGATTTTTTGTTGATTTCTGATAGACATCAACGCATGTGTTCTGTTTTTGGATAATTAAAACCGGGGCTAAAAATATATTTCAGCAACAATTTTATTATAAGCGACTCCTTTGTCGATAAGTAAATCTCTTACTTCAACAACCATTTCAGGACTACCGCATAAAAAATACCTGCAATCCTCAGGAAAAGTCTCTATATCCTGCAAATATCGGGTTAATCTTCCATTATACAAACCCTCAGCACTTTCTTGAGAGCAACAACGAATATAGTTGCCTTTCAGAACCGGGCGGAATTCTTTCTCAAAAAAGAATGAATGGGTAAAACGGCCTCCATGAATTAATGTTTTATTGGTTTTTAGTCCCGAACGAAACATAGATGCAAATGGGGCGATTCCAGTACCCGATGCAATCCACCATGCAGGGCTTTCATCATCAATAAAATCACCTTCAGGTTTTGTCATATAGATAGTTGAACCAAATTTATGTTCGCTGAGTCTAGGCGTTAGCCATCCATCGTCTTTTACATTGTATAGGATTTGTATAACGTCGTCCTTCGTACTACTGGCGATGGTATAGAGTCGAGGAGCAACATTCTTGTCGGTGGTGATACCAATATATTGTCCTGATTTAAAATTAATATTTCGTTTGATCTTAAGCACAAAAACTCCAGGTGCAATCTCGGTATTTGAAACGACCGAACTTTCCGTTAAACTTTGTGTTGATTTAATATCAGTTTGCATTTGTTTATTTGATTTCAGAATTGGAAATGTCTTATTTATTTCTGACAAAGATAATACAATTTAGAAAATGTCTAAATAACTTTTGCGATTTATTCAAGAATAGGCTGGCTATGAGACATTAGATGAAAGGAGAAGCGCTTTTAATAAATTTAATTGGATAGGCCTGTAACTATATGTTTAGTATTCGCGTCATATATAGGTGATAGGTATTTTTTAATACTTCATTGAATTATCCAGTCTAATATTAATTTAAAATAGGAGTTATGCAGATTAGAAAATTGAATTTTAAATACATCATTGTTCTTGCAGGGCTTTTTGTTCTGCCATTTTGTAGTGTTGCTCAAACAATATATGCTAAAGCTGATGCTAAATATGATGGGATTAAACGAATTGAAATTGAAGGCCGTTTTACTGATGTTAATATCATTGGTGGCGATAGAGATGATGTTCAGTTTAAAGGTTTAATTCAAGGTAAGATATGGGGAAGTAAGGATTTTGAAATTAAGCATCGGCAGGATGGTTCAACCTTAAAAGTTTGGGTTGAGATGCCTCGATCAATTAGCGGTCGTTTCGAAGCCTACCTGAATTTTAAGGTACCTTATTCAATGGATATAGAGATTATTAATTCTTCGGGGGATATGTATATTGAAGATATTATATCGGATAATATGAAACTAAAGGCGAGCTCGGGAGATATCGAACTTAAAAACATTGAAACCAATCTGACGACAACGACAAGTTCCGGTGATTTGAAAATTGAATACTTAAAGGGGAGTATCTCTGCTGTATCAACTTCCGGAGATCAGAGTTTTTCTCATATTCAGGCTGATATTTCTACTCGTGCCACATCAGGCGATATGTTTTTTATCGATGTAAAAGGAAATTTAATTACCAAAACGACTTCAGGGGATTTGAAGTTTGAGGACATTAATGGGGCTTTAAGTAATGTTTCAAGTTCGGGGAATTTGACTATTCGAAATGCAAAGACAGTACTTGATTTAATGGCAACTTCCGGTGATATAAGAGGTGAGGGGATAGAATTACTTGGAGACTCGAAGTTTACTTCTACCTCGGGTAATGTCACAATGGACTTTGAAAACGACATGGATGCTCTAAGTTTTGATTTAAGAGCTTCTTCCGGAGACTTACATGCAGGACAACGATCAGCCGAAAGAAAACTCTATGCAAAACATGGTGAAATTTGGGTATATGGTCATTCGACATCAGGCGATCAGAGCTACCATTAAATCTTTATTTGTGTTCGATTATGAACAGCTTTGTGACGTAGTCGAACACTTTCAGCTATCTGGGCTTAAAGTAAGTTTTCGCTTATGTGTTGTAATTAAGTGTTTTGTGTGTTTTGGTCTGGTTGTTGGTTGAAAAAAGCAAAACCATAGCTCATAAAGAGACTGATTTCTCTGTGACTTTGGGAGTGGTGTCCCAAATGATGGTTTTAATAGTATAATTAATTGGTTTTCTTTGAAAGTGGCTGTCAGCATTAGTTTGATAGCCACTTCTATTTATCAGCTTTTAAATATTAGTGTTTTTTGACTTCAACCTGGCTGTTTGAGGCGTTAGACCCGTGTAGTTTTTAAATTGTTTGTTAAAATATGAGGGGCTATTAAACCCACATTCGTAAGCAATTTGAGCTATTGTTAATTTTCCTTCTACCAACAGTTTTTTTGCATAATTGATTCTCATTTCATTTAAAAATTCAGAGAAGGTTTTGTTCGTTTTAGTCTTAATAAAGCGGCAAAAGGCCGTTTTACTTAGATTTGCAACCTTTGCTGCAGATTCCAAATCGATCGTTTCCTGAAAATGTTTGCTTACATACTCATAAACATTGTAGAGTTTCTGATTGGATGAATGTTTGAAACTTTCAACAAACGCCTCACTTGCTAAATAAATTTCTTCTTCATTCTCAGCAAGAAGATTTAATATTTGTAATAAGAGTATAATTCTATAGGCTCCTTTAGATTCGTGTAGATTATTCAGAATTGAAACTATTTGGGTTTTGGTAGTCCCCTGAATGCGAAAGCCTCTGGAACTCTTCTTAAGGAAGAGATTGATTTTATCCAATTCAGGCAGGCTCAGTAAGCTATTCCCGAATATTTCTTTTTTAAAGTGAATGACTCTGGCTTTAGCTTTGAGATTGGGATCTTTTTGGTAATATGATTCTTCATTCTTCATAACGTGAGGCACATTAGGCCCCAAAAAGATCATATCTCCATCGGTGAATTTATCAATGCAATCGCCTACTATTAGAGTGCCTTTACTCTTTTCAATATAGATGAGTTCAAATTCAGGATGGTAATGCCATGGCACAACAATATGAGGTAAAATATCAATCTTACTTCGGAATGAATAGGTTGTTTTTAAAGGAATTTCTTCTAAAAATAGCGCCATGATATAAAATTGAATTTTAATAACAGATAATTATTGCTTTGTGTCAGTAATAATTGTTAGAATGCAAATATAGTGTTATTTAATGGTAAAATAGTACCATACTTCTAGTTGTAAATATTGAAGCTTTGTTGCAAGTAAAATCTAAAACGAGACAGTATGGTATCTATAAGTGCAGCGATCAAAGGATCGGGAAGCGAAAGGGGTGAAAAGACAATGAATATGAGGGGTGCATTGGCTTTGTTGACGAGCCTGTTTTTTATGTGGGGATTTTTAACCTGTATGAATGACATCTTAATTCCACATCTGAAGGGCTTGTTCGATTTGAATTTTACTCAGGCCATGTTGGTTCAATTCACTTTTTTTGGGGCTTATTTTTTAATGTCATTACCGGCTGGTCGAATTATTGGTAAAATCGGTTACAAGTACGGAATCGTTTTAGGGCTTTCTGTTGCGGCTTTGGGAGCTGTGTTATTTTATCCTGCTGCCTCATTCTTATCTTATGGCTTTTTTCTGTTTGCTTTTTTTGTTTTGGCTTCCGGAATTGTGATTCTGCAAGTGGCAGCTAATCCTTTCGTTGCTGAACTGGGCAGCCCGGAAACTGCATCAAGTCGCCTGAATTTGACTCAGGGTTTTAATAGTTTGGGAACAACTGTTGCTCCTATGTTTGGAGCTTATTTGATATTAAATAATAATAGTGATGATTTGGTCAACCGTGCTTCTGCTGTTCAAATGCCCTATATAGGTTTGGCTGTGGCATTGGGACTGATTGCATTGGTTTTTGCTTTTGTGAAATTGCCAAAAATTATTGCTGCTGAAGAGCAGAGAGCAGAAGGATCTGCTTGGAGTCATAAGCATTTGGTTTTAGGAGCACTGGCCATATTTATGTATGTGGGAGCTGAGGTTTCTATTGGAAGTGCTTTGGTGAGCTATTTGGGGCATGATGCTTTAAATTTGTTTGGTGAAGCTCAAGCTGCGAGTTATGTCTCCATTTTTTGGGGTGGCGCTATGATCGGACGGTTTATTGGATCCGCTATTATGCATAAAATATCATCCAACAGGTTATTGGCTTTTAATGCAATTGTGGTCGTTTGCTTAGTCGTTATCAGTATGCTAACAAAAGGTCAAGTTGCTTTATGGAGTATTGTTTTAGTTGGATTGTTTAATTCTATCATGTTTCCTACTATCTTTACGCTTGCAATTGATGGATTGGGGCAGCATACAAGTCAGGGGTCCGGAATTCTTTGTTTAGCCATTGTTGGTGGTGCTATTGTCCCATTGTTAATGGGTGTTTTGGCTGATAACATTGGCCTGCAAAATTCATTTATTATTACAGTTCTTTGTTACGCATATATCTTCTATTATGCTGTAAAGGGATTTAAACATGATTAAGAATATTCGAATGAAAGAAGTCGCATTAGGAATTGATATCGGAGGGACCAATACGGTTTTTGGTTTTATTGACAAGGAAGGAATTTGTATTGCTGAAGGTACACTTCCTACACAAAAACATGCCGATGTAAATGATTATATAGATGAATTATTCGGTTTGATTCATTCAGTGAAGCATGATTTGCCTTATGAAATTGAGATAAAAGGAATCGGAATAGGAGCGCCAAATGCGAGTTATTATACCGGAACAATTGAAGATGCTGCCAATTTACGTTGGAAAGGGAGTATTCCATTAGTTGATCTTATAAAACAACGTTTGGATGTTCCAGTTTATATTACCAATGATGCCAATGCTGCCGCAATGGGTGAAAAAGTATTTGGTTCTGCTCGGGATATGAATCATTTTATGGTGATTACCTTAGGAACCGGATTGGGGAGTGGAATTTTCGCTAATGGGGATGTCCTTCATGGTCATGATGGTTTTGCAGGTGAAGTTGGACACATGATTGTGCGTAAAAGTGGTCGAGAGTGTGGCTGCGGTAGAAAAGGTTGTCTAGAGACTTACGTTTCAGCCACCGGGGTGAAAAGATCAGTTTATAAACTGTTGGCTAGACATAATGGTGACAGTGAGTTGAGGGATGTTCCTTTCAACCAGCTTACAGCGAAAATGGTGGCAGAAGCAGCAAATAGAGGCGATTCTGTAGCGAAGGAAACGTTCACTTATACAGCGACTATTTTGGGTGAGGTATTGGCAAATGTGGTTGCCGTTACGAGCCCGGAAGCTATTTTTCTATTTGGTGGATTGACAAAAGCAGGTGATATTCTATTTGAACCCGTTCGAGAAACTTTAGAGAAAAATTTGTTGTCAATTTATAAAAATAAGATACGAGTTCTTCCTTCCGGATTGAGTGATAATGCAGCTGTTTTAGGCTGTGCGGCTTTGGTTTGGAATAAGATGTAGAGTGAGTATCAGCAAAGTTGATATTATTTTTACCTGATATATGAAATGCTTCAAGTTAATGGTTTCAAAAGGACCAATTAGTTTGGAGCATTTCCATTTAAAAATTTTTCTTAATCCACTTAGGTAACAAGTACATACCAATAAACAGATAGGGGTAATAGGATATCAATCGCCAGATTAAAGCTAGAGTAATGGTCAGGCCTGCTTCAGGAATAAAATCGCCTAAATATTGAGTAAATACCCATTCTGAAAAGCCACTGCCACCAGGGGTTGGGCTGATTAACATCATAATCCACATTAAAAGCTGACGGGCAAAGATCATGAGGTGATCAAGCGTACTGTAATCGCAGCACCAAAAGGCAAGCAATATCGAATTCACCACCCAATACCGGGCAGTCCACGAACAAAAGGTTGCAAAAAATGCCTTAAGCCAGAAGATGTAATTTTTGTTTTTTAGATCTTTTGAACTTTCAATAATATCGGTTCCTGCCTGATTGGCTCCCTGTTTCCATTTTCTGAGGATGGGTAATTTAAATATCCAAAGCAATAACCATTTTAAGCCTCTTGGATTTTTGAACAGGCCATAACTTAACACAACTAAATAGGCAAGTTTTAAAAGGTAAGCTCCTAAAATTAAAAGTAAAAGAGATGAAGCTAAAGGTGATGTATCTGTTATATCAAGCAGGAAGAGTTGTTGCCAATCGAGCATGAGCAGTATCAAAGGCAGCATGATAATGAAATAAAGTTCGTCCAGAAAGGATGTGGCCATTACGACCGCAGAACTTTTACCTAAGTTTAAGCCTTCTTTATTTAAATATAAAATAGCAAATGAAGTGCCTCCAATTGCTGATGGTGTTAGTGCTGACGTAAATTCCCAAAGCATAATAATTCGGAAGGTTTTTAGCCATGAAAATTCATTTTCAGTCAATATTCTTAATCTGGCCATATAGCCAAAATCCCGAAGGGCCATCATCAAAAAAGCAATGAATAAACCGAGAAGGGTAAGCCATGAAAATTCAACCAAATCAAACGTTCCTGGTTTGAAATCCTTTGCAAGCAAATAAATGATTACAGCAAAACCTATCAGAATAGGCCAAATCACACGTTGTGGGCGTATGGCTTTGAGAAGTTTCGTTGGATTTGTCGAATTATTTTGCTCCATTAGACTCGTTCATTCAGCAATTGAAAAATTAGATATTCAAACTTAATCAATATAAATAAAATGTCTAAGTGACTTTGCCTTAAATATTATGTTTTTGTGATGAAAAGATTCCGGATGACAGAATCAGTCATTATTAAATTGTTATAAAAAAAATCCTCTACAACTTCAATTCAAAGTTGTAGAGGACTTACTATAATTTGAGACAAAATTTAATTCGTGATTCTAATCAGAAATCAATCGAATAAACAAGTCTTATTTTCTTTCGATTGTTTGTGAACGGTTAGGTCCAACAGAAACAACTGTGATAGGTACACCGGTTGCTTTTTCAATAAAATCGACGTAGGCTTTAAAGCTTTCAGGAAATTCACTTTCGCTTGACATAGATGTCATATCGGTTTTCCAACCTTTAAATTCTGTGTAAACAGGCTCAATTGCGTCAGTCATTTCATAGGGTACATAGTCGATTTCTTTTCCATCAAGTTTGTAACCAGTACAAATTTTAATCGTATCAAAACCATCCAGTACATCAGATTTCATCATGGTTAATTGCGTCACGCCATTAATCATGATCGAATAATTAAGCGAAACAAGATCCAACCATCCACAGCGTCTTTCGCGACCTGTAGTAGAACCGAATTCATTTCCCTTGTCTCTCAATTCTGATCCGTCAGCATCGAAAAGCTCTGTTGGGAAAGGTCCCATACCAACACGGGTACAGTAAGCTTTAAAGATTCCGATAACTTCACCAATTCTGTTTGGAGCAATACCTAAACCTGTACAAGCACCCGCACAAACAGTATTGGATGAGGTAACAAATGGGTATGATCCAAAATCAATATCAAGAAGAGTTCCCTGAGCACCTTCTGCTAGAATCGATTTGCCATTTTTAAGGCTATCGTTTAAGAATTGTTCGCTATCGATTAGTTGGAATTCCTGAAGGAGTTTGATACCTTCAAACCATTCTGCTTCGTATTCTGACAAATCGTATTCAAAAGAGTAGAATTTGTCTAACATGTCGCCATGCTTTTGAACCAAAGCCTTATATTTTTCGTCGAAATTTGAAAGAATATCACCTACTCTTAAACCATTACGACCTGTTTTATCCATATAAGTTGGACCAATCCCTTTTAAGGTCGATCCAATTTTTGATTTTCCTTTTGCAGCTTCCGATGCAGCATCCAAAATACGATGTGAAGGTAAAATTAAGTGAGCCTTTTTCGAGATGAAAAGGTTTTTACTTAAATCAATTCCAATGGCTTTAATACCTTCAATTTCTTTTTTGAAAATAACAGGATCAATTACAACACCATTACCAATCACATTTAGTTTATCGTCACGGAAAATTCCAGATGGAATCGTATGTAAAACGTGTTTGATTTGATTAAACTCAAGAGTGTGACCAGCGTTGGGTCCTCCTTGGAATCGAGTTATAATATCGTACTTTGGAGTCAGTACATCTACAATTTTTCCTTTTCCTTCATCTCCCCATTGGAGGCCTAAAAGTACGTCAACTTTCATAGGGTAATAATTTGATCTGATTTGTTGGATGGAACTCAAAAATTAGACTTTTAAAGTCATAATTCATATCATTCATCGACAAATAGTTTGAATAAAACGGTTGATTACAACCCAGCTGATACATGCCGATTTTTGGAAAGTATTAGCTGAGAATTTTTGTTTGATGCTAACAGCTAATTGTTAACGGTCAAAGGTAATAAATATTTTAGATTAGACCGTGTGTTGTTGAAAAATCACCTTGGAGAATAAAAAAAGCCCTTATAAATAAGGGCTTTAAAATATATCGTTTGTTGATATCTTATTTGTCTTTCTTTCTACAATCCTGACATGTGCCATATATGTAAAGCGAATGATGGGAAACTAAAAAGTCCATATCATCTGAAACATTGTTTCTGACATCTTCCAGTCGGGTGTCACAAAACTCCAGTACTTTACCACATTTTGTACAGATCAAATGATCGTGCTTGTTGCTATCGTAAGCTTTCTCGAATTGAGCAATGTTTTTTCCAAACTGATGCTTAATTACAAGCTTACAATCTAAAAGAAGATCGATAGTATTATAAAGAGTAGCTCTACTTACACGATAATTTTTATTCTTCATAAAAATATAAAGCGACTCAATATCAAAGTGACCTTCACGGGAATATATTTCGTCAAGTATGGCATATCTTTCAGGTGTTTTTCTGTGGCCCTTCTTTTGAAGGTAATCAGTAAACATCTTTTTTACAATTTCTTTTGTGTCTTCGCTAATCATACTTTTAAAGCTATATTACTATCTAATCTAATTTTAAATAACGGGACTAAAATAGTGTTTTTTTTTGATTACTTGCAAAACTAGAAGCAAAAAAAATGGATTAACTGTATTCTTCTATATTTTCAATTCGTCTTACGTTATCGAGACCTTTAATTTTGATTAGTTTTTTCATTAGGTTGTTTAAGTCCTCTGTATTATGCACATAGAGGTGTATTAAGCCTTCAAAAACGCCATCGTGGCTTTCGAAATGTATCGATCGCATGTTGACATGATGATCTTTTGAAATAATAGACGTGATATCGTTAACGATTCCGATCTTATCGATACCATTGAGTTCTATAATGGCAAGAAAAGACATCAAACGGTGACTGGTCCAGTTTGCTTCAAGAATTCGATCCCCTTGACTTGACATGAGTTTTAGTGCATTGGGACATTTTCTTTTGTGAATGGTAACATTGTTAGCCATATCCACATAGCCCACGACGTCATCACCCGGAATCGGTTTACAACATGTTGCAATTTTGTATTTTTCTTCAGACATGGTTTCTTCAAGAAGAAAAGGTTTCTTCTTATCAATCTCGGGTTTGCTTTCAGTTACCTGAGAATCGATCTTTTTGTCATCACTACCAAAGAGCTGAAGTTTCCAGTATTTAATAAATTTGTTTCTTGATTTCTTTTTGACAATCCGTTCTATTTCATCGAGCTTCAGTTGTGAAGAGCCGATATTTAAGAAAAGCGTATCTTTATTTGTAAACTGATAGTGTTCCATCAGTTTTTTAGTGGCTTTTGAATTTAAAACGAGTCCAATGCTTTGGAGATATTCTTCAAGTTTCTTATTCCCTGCTCGAATTAGACGTTTTCTATTATCCTTAAATTCGGCTTTAATTTTTGATTTAGCTTTAGCCGTCACAACATATTCCAACCATTCTTCTTTCGGTTTTTGTTTTTCAGATGTTAAAATCTCGACCTGATCGCCGCTATGTAGAATGTAGTTAAGAGGAACCAATTTGTGATTAACTTTTGCTCCAATGCATTGGTTTCCAATGTCGGTGTGGATTTCGTAAGCAAAATCTAAGGCACTGGCATGTTTGGGTAAGGTTTTAATTAAACCTTTGGGTGTAAAGACTTGAATTTCCTGAGAAAATAAATTCAAACGAAATTCATCGAGAAAAGCTAAAGCGTCTGATTCAGGATTTTCTAAAATTTCACGGACATCTTTAAGCCACTTATCTAGTTCTGATTCACTGTCTGTGTTATATCTTGAATGCGCAATAAAACCGCGCTCAGCGATTTCGTTCATTCTATTTGAGCAAATTTGAATTTCTACCCATTTCCCCAATGGACCCATGGCGGTCATGTGAAGCGCTTCATAACCATTGGCTTTCGGCGTGCTCATCCAATCACGAATACGTTCAGGTTTTGGTTTGTAAATATCTGTAATTAAAGAATAAATATTCCAACATTGATTTTTTTCGGGTACACCTTCCTGAGGTTTAAATATGACCCTGATAGCTGGAAGATCATAAATGTCTTGTAGTTTAATTTTATGGTTTTCAATCTTATTCCAGATTGAGAATATTGAACGGGGCCTATTAATAATAGTACAGACGATATTATTGTCGGTTAGTCGTTCTTTTATAGGCTGAATAATTTGTTCCAGAACCAGTTCTTGTTCAGCCTCTTTATTTTTAATTTTCTCGGCGATATTCTTATAATCTTCCGGATGCTCGTACATCAAACTTAAATCTTCAAGCTCTGATTTAATCTTGTATAGTCCCAGTCGGTGGGCCAGAGGAGCAAAAAGGAATAGGGTTTCTCCTGCGATCTTCATTTGCTTACGCAGAGGCATGGAGCTTAGTGTACGCATGTTGTGCAAACGGTCCGCAATTTTGAGAATAATAACACGAATATCATCAGAAAGGGTCAATAGCATCTTTCTGAAATTCTCAGCTTGCATTGAGGTTTGTTGATTGAAAGCGCCGGATATTTTTGTGAGACCATCGACAATGGCAGCGACTTTGTCTCCAAAATGATGTGCAATATCTTCAACGGTGTAATCGGTATCCTCTACAACATCGTGTAATAGGGCAGATACGATAGATTTTGTTCCCAGCCCGATTTCTTTAGCTGCTATCTCGGCAACTTCGATAGGGTGTATAATATAGGGTTCTCCTGATTTTCGACGCACGCCTCTATGGGCATCCCAGGCAAAATGGAATGCCTTGTCTATCATTGCTTTTGTTTCGGGCGTATTGCTTCTTTTACAACTTGCCAAAAGCTTTTGATAGCTTGCCAGGATTAATTCTTTATCTTGTTGGGTTTCAACAGTCATATGGTGCTAATTTATATTATATCGTAATACAAACCGGAAAAATATATAAATACAATTTAAGATAGAAATTGACCTCTGAAAAGAATTTATTTTCGATTTGTTGTTGTAAGTGACTTATAAAATTAATTAAAACTCCCGATTTTCCTGCCTGTTTAGCCAATTTATTTAGACCAGATTTTATTAGTTCGGGTAAAAGGGATTGGATTAACGTTTCTAAAATGAGAGTTTTGGATTTGCTGGAAATAGAAAAGAGCAATTAGTTTGTACTAATTGCTCTTAATTATATTTCTTGTGAATCAGGCTTTGTTTTCGCCAACTACGATCTCGTAAAGATCTTCTTTTTTGAAATAAGTATTGGCTAGTTCCCTTAGTTTTTGCGATGTTGTCGCTTTTATTTCTTGAAGGAATTTTTCGTAATACGAGTTGTCGAATCCGAAAAGAAGGTTGCTTCTTAGGCTTTCTGATAATGCGAACGGGCTATCAAAGCTGCGAAGCATTTCTCCTGCAAAAAAGTTTTTCACCAAATTTAGTTCATCTTCAGGAACGATCTCTTCTCTCAGTCTATCAATTTCTTTGTAAATCTCAGAGATAGCGGCTTCGCACACATCCGTCCCTACTTCGGTTATAATTGCAAAATGCCCCGATTCCAGATGTGAAAGGAGTACCGAATTAATCCCATATGTGTAGCCTTTTTCTTCTCGGATATTTTGCATCAAACGAGAACCAAAATAGCCACCAAGAACCAGATTGAGTAGCATAATACCTGCAAAATCAGGATGCGTTTTATTAAAGAGAGGACGTCCAATTCGAATGGATGATTGTACTGCATCTTTTTTAAGAACAAAGGTTTTCTTTTCTTCTGAACTGATAAGTTTGTGTTCAGGTTTAATGTTCGTAGCCTTTGTATCCCAGGCAGAGGCCCCAAATCGGCTTTCGATTTTGGCTAATACCGTCTCATTCATTTTCCCGGAAACGATAATACGGCAATTGTCTGATGTATAAAAGTTTTTGTAATAAGCCTTGATATCATCCAATTCGACTTCATCAAAAACCTTTGCCTCAAATACATTAGCATAAGGGTGCTTTTCCCCATAGATGAGCGCATTGAATTTTTCCTTAGCCAGAGCGTTTGTTTTTTCTCTGTTAACTAAAAAGTTTTGCTTTTTGTTGCTGAGAATGGTTTTGAATTCTTTCTCAGGAAAAGTAGGGAATTTTATAATCTGCTCAAGTAATTCCAGAGTTTCATCCAGATATTTGTTTAAGGTGTATAAACAAACACTGGCATCGTGCTGGCTGTTGTTATAAGCGATATACGCCCCATAAAAATCAAACTTTTCAGCAAGCTCACCTGCTGAATATTTTTCAGTCCCTTCATTGAGCATCGAATTACAGGTGCCGGAAATGAGGGGTGATTTCTGATACCAAAGCCCGGCATTAAAGATCATCTCAATTTTCAAAACATCTTGACTTCCTCCAGCAATAATATGGACAGGAATCTGGTTACTCAAAATCTCTTGTTTCGATTTAGGAATATCTACATGCTCAATTGTTTTAAAAAGAGGAGGTAGTATGCGATTCAATTTCTCCATTATTGTTTTTTTGCGTGGTAATAAAGTGTGGAACAATTTTCTTTAATCAGAATCTTTTGAGCCATTTCCTGTAAATCAGAAGTGCTGACTTTATTGTACTTTTCAACTTCAAGATTGATATCCTCAGCTTGTCCTGTGATTTCGTGCTGAGCAATATTCATGGCTTTATTCAGGAAACTGATCTCAGAGAATACCAGGGAAGATTCAATCTTATTTTTCACTTTTTGAAGTTCATATTCATTCGCTTTGGTAGCTGAAACTTCATTGAGTACGTCCCATATTGCATTTTCGGCATCTTGCATATTAACCCCTTCGGTAAGTTTTCCGCTGATAACGAATAAGCCGGGTTCAAAATCACCAGTTAAATAAGCATCTATGCTTGAGAAAAGGTTCTTTTCTTTTATAAGGGTTTGAAATATTCGTGATGATTGACCATTGGACAAAATATCGGAAAGCAGATCCACTTTATAAAAATCCTCATGATTTCGACTACACATATGAAAAGCCATATAGATGGCATCATAAGGCACTTCTCTTTCAAGATGAAGGGAACGGAATTCGGTTTGTTTGGGTTCTACCGGTAAATTTCGGGGCGTAAGTTCTCTCCGTTCAATAGGACCAAACCATTTTTCAGCAAGTCGTTTTACCTCTTCGGTTTCAACATGGCCTGAAACAACCAATACGGCATTGTTGGGTGCATAATGATGAAAGAAAAAGTCCTTCACATCTTGTAATTTTGCATCAGCGATATGCTCGATACACTTCCCAATTGTTGACCACTGGTAGGGGTGCTTTTTATAGGCCAAAGGGCGAAGATGCAACCAAATATCCCCATAGGGTTGATTGAAATAATGCTGTTTAAACTCTTCAATGACAACGGCTTTCTGAACATCTAAACTCTTTTCAGTAAAGGCTAAACTCAACATTCTGTCAGATTCTAACCAAAAACCGGTTTCCAGATTTTCTTTAGGGACAGTTAGATAATAGTTTGTAACATCATTACTTGTCCATGCATTATTATCCCCCCCAACCTGCTGAAGCGGTTCATCATAATTGGGAATATTTAGTGAACCTCCAAACATGAGGTGCTCAAACAGATGAGCAAAACCCGTCTGGTCAGGATTTTCATCCTTAGCCCCAATATTATATAGAATATTAATAGCAGCTAAAGGTGTCGAAGTATCGCGATGTACGATTACTTTAAGTCCATTATCGAGTGTAAACTTATCGAATTCAATCATTTTTTTATTTTAATTCGGAAGCTTCGTTTTGTTTTCGTGATGAAAACATCTGCAATAGCCAGCCTTTTTTGTTCTTTTAGAATTGGTATTTTGATTGTACTGATTGAAGAATTGCAAGTTCTTGTTTGTATTCGGTCATCATTTCTTCCATGATTTGTGCAACCGGCTGAATTGATTTTACCATTGCACCAACTTGACCTATTTCCAGTTCACCCTCTTCAAGATCACCTTCGAATATTCCTTTTTTTGAACGCCCTTTACCCAGTAATTCTTTCATTTCTTCAGGTGATGCACCTCGACATTCAGCCTCGTTAACCTGATCGAAAAACTTATTTTTAATCAATCGGGTAGGGGCTAGTTTTTTTAGTGCAAGTTTGGTTCCGCCTTCGTCTAATTTTACAATAGCTTCTTTAAAATTGATGTGTGATGACGATTCTGTTGATGCTGCAAAACGAGTTCCAATCTGAACACCATCAGCGCCCAAACTAAGAGCGGCTAAAATGCTCTTCCCACAGCCAATACCACCTGCTGCAATTAAAGGCAAGCTCGTTACTTTTCTAACATTTGGAATTAAGGCTAGTGTTGTCGTTTCTTCACGACCATTATGACCGCCAGCTTCAAAACCTTCGGCAACAATGGCGTCAACACCGGCATCTTCGCATTTTTTTGCAAAAAAAGCACTTGAAACCACATGCACAACGGTAATGCCATGCTTCTTTAAAAATGGTGTCCATTTTTTTGGGCTACCAGCTGAAGTAAACACGATTTTGATTCCTTCTTTTACGATAATATCCATAATCTTATCCATCTCAGGATAAAGTAAAGGCACATTAACTCCAAAGGGTTTTTTACATGCTGCTTTTGCTTTTTGAATATGTTCCTGAAAAGTATCCGGGTGCATCGAGCCAGCACCGATTAGTCCCAAGCCTCCTGCGTTACTAACTGCAGTTGCAAGTTTCCATCCTGAACACCATACCATTCCACCTTGAATGATCGGTTTTTCGATGCCAAAAAGTTGAGTGATTCTATTTATCATGATTATTTGTTACTGAGTGTGTGCAAAAAAAAGACACTAAGAAAAACAAACTTCTTGTGTCTTATTGTATGTCGGCAAAATTAGGAAAAATCTTGGGATATGACTGATATTAAGGATTAAGATTAGAACTTAGCATCTCCGGACTGATTTTTTGTTTTGATGTAAAATCGATAGAATAGAGGATTTTAATCTCATCAGCGGTAGAAATTGCTCCGAAAAAAGCCGTGGGTGGTTTAATTTTAAAATCAGACATTTTTAGATCGATATGACCTGTGATATTCATCTTTCTACTTCCCAATATTTTCCCATTTATAGGAAGTTTAACATCTTTTGATTGCCCTGAGATAATGAGTGTCCCAAAAGCGACAGCATTAAAACTGGCTGGTTTATTATTTCTAATTGTAATTTTTTTCAATAAAAAAGTGATGTATGGGAAGTGCGATAAATCCATAGCCTTATGGGCTTTTTTCTCCATGGCACTTTCCTTACTTTTAAACTGGTTCCCTTCAATTTTAAACTCAATATTCTTCAGTTTTTTTAGTGAGTTGTTGGGTATTTCATAGTCTAATGTTTCGGTTTGGAATTCGACATACATTTCCCAATCATGAACATTCGAGGTTCCCAATACACGAATGGAACTGGTTTCAGGAATAAGGTGAATACTGTTTTGAGCAATAGCCGTGTTGTTGAAAACGAAAAGCAATAGGCTAAATATGTGTATCAACCTGAAGGGCATATAATGAGGAATTTGTGAATATTAATGAAGGAGGGATCAATTTAAGCAATATTTCTCATTTGAGTCTGTTTTTAATATAGAATAACAAAGACTCTGCTCTCTGATTTTAAAATTGAATAGAGGAGGTCTGAACAGAAGGTTGTTTTATTTTTTCTTGAATTCGATCATTCGCCTTACACTCAGGCCTTTGTTTTTTCCAATAACTTTTATGAAATCTAATATTTCTCGATTGAAACGGAAAGCTAAATGTCTTAATTTAAATGGCATCTGACTATCATCGTGTTTTGTGAAAAGGAAATAATTGGGTTTGTATTCAATCTGTTTGATTTCATCCCAAAATATGATTTGTTCTTTATTGAATACACTTCTTTTTACACTGATTCGTTCCTCATCAATTAAAATAAATGCCTTTCCAAAAATCTTAGCAAAAGGAATTCCTCTACCTTCTAAAATGAACAAGGATCCTAACAAAAACAGACCAATGAGATAAAATAGGTCAAAATCATTGAAGCCCTCTTCGATATAGAATTTAGACCCAATCCATAAAATAATAAGGACAAAATGTAAGATGCCAATAATTGTTTTAGTTGTCGATTTTTGAACGAGTAAGTCTTTTTCGAATTTCATATATTATTATTTTATAGCTGAAGATAATAATTATTGTTTATTTGTAGAGTTTTGACTGATAAGTTTTTGTTTGAAGATGGAAATAAGTTCATCTGATTTCGATTTACGAATTGATGTTTTAGTCATCCTCTAGAATTCTCCACAAATCAAGATAAATAGGGAGATGATCGCTGAATCCTCCATGATATTTGTATCCAATATAAGTTCTAAAAGGTCGTATTCCTTTATATGATTTATCAGTTTCCAGTAAGAATGATGGAGCAAAAAGATGCATGTCTTTAGGTTGTGCATTTAAAATCCCCAATCCATTCATCAATGCTCCTGAGACGATGAATTGATCGAGCATACCCCAAGTTCCCTGATATTTGTGTGAAGCGATCGTGTTTTTACTACTCAGATATGAAGCTAGATTATACAATTCATCATTTTTAAATTCAAGATTGGGTTTATTAGCTTTTAAGGTTTTAGTAATCGATTTATTGTTGGGGTAGTCATTGAAATCTCCCATAATAATGATTTTAGCTTTTGAGTTCTCTACGAAAATCGAATCCATTTTATCTCGCAGAAGCCGAGCGGCGGCTATTCTTTTATGTTCCGATTCCAGTTGTCCTCCCCATCGGGATGGCCAATGATTAACAAATAAATGTAAGGTGTCGTCGGTATGTGTAGTGCCTTTTACGTATAAAATTTCTCGTGTTGTAGAATGAGTGGCACCTTTATAAATTAGTCTTAAAAATGCGGTGTCGATAGGGAAGAAGCTTTCGGGTTGGAATAAAAGGGCCACATCAATCCCTCGATGATCCGGAGATTCTTTGTGAATGATTTGATATTTGGACTTTTTTAATGGTGTTGAATAGATAATTCCATTTAAGACCTTTTTATTCTCAATTTCACATAGTCCTACGATGTCAGGAAGTTGCCAACCACCAGCAGCTATAATGACCTTCGCTATTTTTGAGCATTTGTCCTGGTATTTTTTCCATGTCCAATATTTTTTCCCTTGAGGTAAAAATTCAGCATCGTTTTTTAAACTGTCATCTTTTGTGTCGAAGAGATTCTCAACATTGTAAAATAAAATCCGATAGTCAGAACGTAAGTCATTAATCTCTTCTCTAAAGGGCGATTGAGAAAAGGAACTCTGATGGAAAAATAAGACCAGTATTAAAAAGGTAATATTCTTCATGCTTACTCCTATGAGATAATATTAATCTGTTGTTTCTATATATTCAAAAGTTCCAATATCCGGATCTGTGTCAGAGGTTCGCGAATTACCATTAAAATCTAAGGGGTAAATGTTGGCAATATCGAGTTTAGCCTTGTCGATAAGAACAGACTCTGCATTTAGGTTGTAATTGTGATTATTCTTGTCGACAAATTGAGGATCAGTGTTGAAAATACAGTTTTCAAATTGATTTGAAAATGTATTTTGCATCTCGGAACTGAGCTTAACAAGAGAATTTTCAATTTGAAATGTGTTTGTTTGGCCGATTTCAAATTCATTAGTCTTACTTCCCCAGATAATACTATTGTAAATTTTTAATGCGTTATTGCTCTCTTCGTTTGCTAAAAAGCTTAGGCATGGAGTCGTTCTTTGTGAAATGAACCAATTATTAATGAGGTTACAGTGGATGAATTCAAAATTACCATCTCCTTCAAGAAGGACGGCCTGTTCCCCGCAATTTGATACGATTACATCGTGCATTTTCAAATTGAAGTTGTTCGTTTCAATGCCTGTGGTAGAGAAATTGAGAAATTGTGAGTATTCAATTTCAAGATTATTGTTGTTTGTCTCTGATTGAGCACTGATTCCGTTTATGGCATTTTCTAATTGTAGATGTGAGATGACATTGTTTTTGCTTTCCGTATAAAAGAAAAGGCCTTTCCACTGTCCGGGAACATTTTTATACAATTCTTCGCGGCGGTGAGACCCAAAAAACACCGGGGTTTCAAAACTCCCGTCAATATTTAGTGTCCCATGAATATGTATGCCTGCTCCTTTTTGAAAATAGACTTTTGTGCCTGCTTGTATTGTCAGGGTTTGGTCTTGCTTTAAGTATAAGTCATTATCGATAAAGTAGGGCCTTTTTTGAGTCCATTCCTGAGTTTGTAGTTCATTATTCTTAAAACGAATAACATCCTGTACCCAACTTTTAAGCAGGAATTTTTGAACTTTCGAGTTGTAAGTTAGTAGGATATAGTCTTCTATTAAGCGTGGAGCATCCTGGTTATCATCCTGTACGTTTAATTCAATAAAAATGTACAGACTATCTTTGGCTGGAATATAAACTTGCCTTGCCGTATTGCCCTCTGCACCATTGATATTTAGCGTATAACCTTCTGTGTTGTTTTCAAGAGCAATTTTATCAAGATAGATGGCTTTTGAAGAGGGATTGTATATTTTTAATTGTTTGGTAGTTGATGGCAGACCTGAAAAAATTGTGTCAAACGTTATGCTGTCATTTGAGAAATTTAATAGAAAATTAGGGTCGTGGTTAAACTCTTCCTGATTGTCACAAGTAGCAAAAAGGAAAATAAATGAAAAAAAGATTAATGAGGATAAAAGTCGTCTCATTTTGTCGAAATTTAAACGAATAAATGACTTTCGTTAGAAGAACATAAAATTATTGGTTTTCTTTTGTCTGATTTTCCGACGTGTTTTAGCCGCTTCATTTCTGTTACGTCTCATTATATCACGAATCATTGTTTTGGGCACGTCCAAATTAATTCCAAAAGTAATTTCATGGGTTCCATTACTGTTTTGAGCAAGTAGATTATTAGAATAATAGTCATATGAATAGCCCAAATAATATTTAGCAAAATTGACCCCCAACATCCCAACAAATTGCTCATTGCTTCTATATGATAAAGCCAACCAAAAGCTTCGTACATATAATTTTGCCGTCAGGTCAATATAATTTTCTGAGTCAATTGTTCTACGCACAATAGCAGAGGGTTCCAGTGCAACCTGATTGTTAATATTGAAGGTATAACCTGCAGTAAAATAATAATGTCGTAACATGATATCGTTCTTGAAACCAGCATCTCCCATTTTAACTGATGATTCAAACAAATGAGCAATTGACGTTCCTATAAAATATTTGTCGTTGTACAAATAAATACCAAAGTTGGCATCGGGTATATAGGAAACAAGATCGGCACCTGTATTTAATGGATCTCCGGGTGGATAATAATTGTGATCAAATTTGTACTGATAAAAAACACCACCTAAACCAAATGATAAGCGAGTTCCTCTTTTCCCATAATACTGTCTGTTAAGCTCCAAATGATAAGCATATGAGAGTTGAATCCCAGTTCGGGAAAAAGCGGCATTTTTATCATTAAAGATATAAGCTCCCATACCTACGCCCTTTTGATTAGTTCTTCTTGCTAAAGGATTACCTACAGCATCACAAGTTGAACACCTGTCACCAAAATTTCGGTGGATACTCAAAGCTTGCGTTTCGGGAGCACCATCAATTCCTGCCCATTGTTGACGTATGGTCAGTCGTACAGGTGTATAAATACGTGATCCAGCCATGGCTGGATTTAATAAAAATCCATTCTCGACATATTGGCTATACAAAGGGAGTTGTTGTGCCTTTGCTGAAATATGTAGTGTAAATATGAATATTAGACTTATAAAAATGTTTCTCATTATAATATGTAAGAGGCTTAAGGGTCGATTAATTGTTTTTAACGAATAATGGTTACTGTACCTATTAGTGGTTTGGAATCATCAGCTTCAATGGCATAATAATACGAACCAATTGGTAGGTGCGAATTTTTATTTGTTCCCGTCCACGGATTGCCTTTATATTCATTTCCTGTGCCAGAGAATACATAAACTGTTGTTCCCAAACGGTCATATATGACAATTTTAAGACGTTGGATATATTCAATTCTTAAAATATCCCAATAATCATTATATCCATCTTGGTTGGGAGTAAACGATTTTGGTATTTCTATGATTCTGTCATACAAATACTCTAAGTTAATGATTGTGTCTATCGAACACGAATTTTGATCAGAGAGAGTTAATTTATATTTTCCCCGGTCTAAATTGTCAATTTTCAGATCAGTTTCTGATAACATAGACCACATGTCTGCACCTTTTTCTATCTCCCAAGTCGTGGTATAGTTAGGTATTCCACCAAAAACTTTTGAGAAGATTGCGCCATCATTAGCACCTTCAACTGTTGGTCGGTTTGCCTCAGCCCTTAATAATAATTCTTCAGGTTCCTGAATTAAGACACTTGCAGTATCCTGACAATTATTTTTATCTGTAACGATTAGTTCATACTTTTTAGGACGTAAATTACTGATGACTTGTGTTGTTTCGCCATTTGACCAGTTAAAATTATAAGGAATAGATCCTCCACTTACAGTTGCTGTAGCTTCTCCATTATTTAGGCCGTAACATCTCACATCATTAAAGGTGTTTATTTCTGCAATAAGTGAGTCGGGTTGAGTTAATTCAACAGTACCGTCGAATATGCAGTTTTCGTTGTCGACTACAGTATAAGAATAAGTTCCTATCCTTAAATTGTAGATGTTCTTCGTTATAGCTCCTGTGTTCCAGTTTATCGTATATGGAATGGCTCCGGAAGTAATATCCAGTTCAACTTCACCATTTTTATCGCCGTAACATAGAGGTTCTACTATGCTGGAAACACCTAAAAATTCTTCAGGACTTTCGATCTCAAAAGTATATACGTCAGATGAGCAGTTTTGAGAATCGCTTATTTTTACAGTATATGAACCTGTACTTAAATCAGCTTGGTCTTCCAAATTAATTCTGCCTGGATCAACACCAGTCCACTCGTATGTATAATTTGGGGTACCACCCTTAGGATAAATATTGATAGAGCCATCTGTCCTCCCAAAGCAGGAGATGTTATCAACCCCATACTCAATTTCAACAAGATCTGGTTCTGAAACTTCTTGTTCAAAGATGATGACTTCATTTGTTACATTATCAGTAACGGCTAGTGTGTAGTAGCCTGCTTTTAGATTCTCAATTTTAGATGTATTGGAAGCTGTTAAATTAATTGTATTCTTATAATGATTATCTGCTTCCCATGATAAAGTGTAATCGCCACTACCATCTTCAATAATAACCTCTATTGAACCTTTGTCACCACCATGACAGATAGGTGTTGTTTTAGAAACTAAAGAAACAACCATTTTTTCAGGTTCATAGATTCGGGTTTCGGTAATATCCCGACATTCATTGGCATCAAGAACTTCAATGATATAAACTCCTTGTTCTAGAAAGTCAATGGTATAAATACCTGCCTGATTATTAATTGATTTTTTAGAATATTCATGGGGACCAGATATAAAGATAGTATAAGGTGGTGTACCACCTGTCGCAGTCGCAGTAATAGTTCCATCTCGTAAACCGACCTCAGTAATATCAGTATGTTCTTGCTCAATAGAGACTGCATCAGGTTGGTTGATAGTTACTGTATTTGAAAGGATACAACCTCTAGCATCAGTTATAGTATAATCGTAATCGCCTTTCGCCAAATCGTAAATTTTATCTGAATGAGAAAATAAACCTCTGTCACCTGTCCAGAATATAGAATAAGGTTTAGTTCCACCAGAGATATCCAGTTCAATGCTTCCATTGGGTTCATTGAAACAAGCTACATCATTAGGATTTGAAGTTGCTGTTAAAGGTACAGGTTCTAAAATTATTGTTTGATCTGTTGCACTCTGTCCAGCAGATTGAACGGTTAAGGTATAGGTCCCCGGAACAAGTGCAGAAACTGATTTTGTGTTTGCTGTAAAACCTGATGGACCTGACCATGTGTATGTATAGTTCCCGTCACCACCGATCGCAGTAGCATTCAGAGCACCATCATTATAGCCTGTACAGGAAACATCCTCCTGATCGATAATTTGAGCAATTAAAAGATTGCCTTCGGGTAGCATTATGTCTTTGGTGATGCTACCACAAGAGCTTTCATCGGTTATCGTTACTGTGTAAAGTCCACCTTCAAGGTTTTCAAAAAGTGCCTTGTCTTCATCGAAGAAACTTGGGCTGAACTGGGAAAATCCATTGGGGCCTGTTACTGTGTAAGTATATGGAATCGTACCACCTAAAATTTCTAATCTGAAGCTACCGTCATTGGCTCCAAGGGCTGTGACTTCTTCTTCAATAACCAGCCCCAGCTGTAGAGGAGGGTTTTTTATAAGGCTAACAGTTTCCTCTAGGGTACATTCTTTTTTGTCTTTAAGTAGAAGTACATAGTCTCCAAAATCAAGGCCAGTATTGTTTTTAGTATAGGATCTAAAATCGTTTGGCCCGGACCAAGAAAAGGTGTAATCGTAGTTCCCTCCGTAAGGAACAATATTTATAATTCCATCTTTCAAGTCATTACACGTTGGTGATATATTATCCGAAACAACAAATCCCATCTCGATAGGTTCTTTAATTGTAATGTCTTGTAATTTGACACAAGAATTATCGTCTGTCACTTTTAGCGAGTATGTATTGGCTGCTAAATCGTTGAATTGTCCGGTTGAATTTGTCGTGGCGTCTAAAGTGTATGTGTAGGGAGCAGTTCCTTTATCGGCTTCAACAAATATCTCACCTGAAGACTCTCCAAAGCAATTGGCATCTTTGACGTTAATATCGCTTAAAACAATTTCTTCGGGTTCAATTAATTCGAAAGGACTCGTGTAAACACAGTTATTGGCATCTGTCACTTCGATTGTATAGGTTGCTCCTTCTAAATCGGAAATGGTAGTGCTAGTTGAACTATAACCATTGCTACCTGTCCAGTTGATATTGTATGGGGCAACACCACCCTTGATCTGTGGATCAATAGTCCCATTTTTATCACCAGCACATAATAATCCGGATGAGGCAAAATCGAATGTAATTTCTTCAGGAGAAAGAATTTCAACGCTTTCTTCTGTCGACTTACAATTATTACCATCTTGTACGTGAACGAGATATTCATCGGCGGATAAACCTGTATTGTTGGCTGATGCCAGATTGTCATCTAAATAATAGCTTAATGTTCCGGTTCCGCCCGTAGCATCAATATTAATCTCACCATCTGAAACATTAAAGCATTTTAAATCTTTTTTAGTGATGTTATTAATAAACATCTCATAGGCATTAAAGATGTCAACAGAGCTTGTCTGGTCACAACCTTTTTCATCTTTTACCTGAACAAAATATTTACCAGGAGCTAATTTTGATGCTAAACTTTCATTTGTTCCTATCGGTGATGAAGCATCTACAGTGTTTCCCGTTTCATCTTTCCAAAAGAATGTATAAGGAGCATTACCATTTTGTGCAACAGCCTTAATAAATCCATCTGAATTACCATAACACTGTACGTTAGTTGTGGTGAATTCGATGACAATGTTTGAAGTTGTGTTCATAACCACTTCGATGGTAGAGTAAAGTAAACACGGATCTCCATTGGGGTTGTTATAATTGATTTCGACTCGATAGAACCCACTTTCATTTACAACAATTGTGGCTGAAGTTTCCCCATCTAAATTATTGAAATCTGGATCAGCTGGACCTTTAAATGCCCACTTGAATGTTGTTCTATCGTTAATTGGGAAGTAGGTGACGTGATCGAGACTTGCCGAGCTGCTACACCATTCCTCACGAACAGGTAGTGTTTCTTTAAATTTATCTTGTTCATCGTCATCATCCGCAGGAGTATCTAGCCATCCTTGCGTACTGTTATCTACATTAATGAATTTTCCGATAACTCTATGAGGGACATTCGCATCAGTCATTTTAATATCCTCTAATGAAGCATGATAAATGAATTGTTGTTTGGTTGAATTAATGAATGCGAGCTGTCCGTCTACACTAGATTTTAAGTAGATTAATGAACAGTTAACACCTTCCATTATTAAATCATTGGTTAGGTTGATTGTTCTGCCAGCCTGAATTGTGTTTTCGCCATAGCCTAAGGTAAACTCCAGATTGTAAATTGTATGATCTCCAAAGATTTGCCCCTGTTCACCGAATATAACCGTTTTAAATTCACCTTTACCTGTTTCAAAACCATTTCCATTAATGTCAATTTCGCCATAACCATCGAATATGGCATCACCGAATTTGACATCGTTTGAGCTCTCGCAGTAGATTCCTCCTTTTTTTGGAAAGTATAATTCTGAGTTTACTGCAGTGAATTCTAAAGGTGAGCCGATAAAAATCATACTCCATGATTTAAATTTTTCTGCATTCACTGTCACAATTGATCCTGAAATATCTAATTTTCTACTGGCAAGAGGAGAAGGGTTTATTGAAGAAAAACTGTTGATTGAAAGATTGTAAGATCTCATCTCGCTTGGATTCTTATCATTACAGCATAAAGATCCATTGTCAAGAAATAAATCGCCTGTAGTTGATAAGTCGTTTTGAAGAATCCAAGACTGATCTTGTCCATCAAAGTAGATATCACCATCCAGCGTTTTTCCCGCAAAATCAATTGGTTTATCAGCTGTTAGACCATCTCCCTTAAATTTTAAATCGCCAGACATCTCAAGCGTCATATTTTGACTAAAATCGAGGAATCCGTGAACATCCAATTGACTTTGAACTTTAAAAATTGAAGAGGGATCGACAGCATCAGTCCAGGTTATATTGTGACATCGGGCATCGGAGTTGATGAGAACGGTCTTACTACCTAAAAATGATTTGTCATCGAAAAAAACATTGTCAAGTTCAGTAGGGACACAACCCTCAGATACTCCACCAGAGGTTTTACTCCAGTTTAGATGGTTAGACCATTCATCATTTAAACCATTACCCACCCAGTATAAATCAATTGCTGTAACAGGGTTTACAGTCCAGTTGGTAACGTTGGTGTTTTCGAGTGAATTATTTGCAATATAGGCCACACTTGAACCGACACCATTAATATCTGTGAGTTCAGTAAAGTTGACATTAACACTGGTTTTTACTTCAAGATTTGCTTGTTTGCCACTCTTACTTCCTCGAATATTGATAGGAAAATTACATGATCCCAAAGCTGTAAATTCTTCAATAGGAAATGTGACATTAGATTCAAATTCAAACGTGTTGGGTTTTGTTCCTTTGTTAAGGGTTAGTTTCCCAATGTCTAAAGTCCCATTTAATTCACCTCCTTGTTCGTAGGTTAAATCATTGATTCGGGTTAAGAGAAGTTGAGAGCTGAAACTACCTTCATTATTGAAACGAATTTTATTAAAAGTGGCATTACTAGTCATTTGCCCTCCTATAACAAAAGCCTTTTCACTCTCAATAATGATTTCACTTTCGTCTGATAAGAGTGTTAGTGTTTGTGGATTGAAAAGACCTGCCACATCTATATTTACTGAGAAGCTATTCTCATACCCAAGAACGGTAAATTGTGAGTTTCGAATATCCAGTGTTCTTATTTTACCAGCAGAAGTCAAGTCAGATGACTCGAAATAATTACATGAAACATTAAAACCAGCAGTTATAAAACCCCCATTGTCCAGAATTAAATTTCCATCGACTTCCAAATTATTAGCTAATGTCCATTCTCCATTTATACCATCGAATGTAACATCTTTAGGAAAAATAAAATCGTGAAGAATGAGTGTATTCCCTTTTTCAGTAGATCGAAAGTAGAAATCAACATCAGGTAAATCAACTGTAAGGTTTTCGTTGAGGATAAATGAGCCATATACATACACACTTGAGATATCTATAGCTCCCATCTGGAAGATAGGTGACGTGCTTTCTGATCCTCTCCAATCCATTGTTCGACATCGGATATCACCACTACCAGTGGAAACGACCTGATTTTTGCCAGAGAAAGAATTGATGTCAAAATAAACATTATCAAGAGCGGTAGGGACACAAGCCCCTGGTGAACCTCCAGATGTTTCTGACCAATGATTAGGATCATCCCAGGTACCCGAACCTCCAACCCAGTATAAGTTTCTTGTTGCAGGTGCTGTTGCAAATGTCCAACCCTCATTATGGCCTAGGTCTATTGAATTATTAGCCGTAAATGTCGCTGCCGGTGTTGCAAATACATCAATTAAATTGACTTGAGTTACACTAATTGGATTCCCATTTTTACTGTTGAAAGTTGTTTCTGATCCTGCTGATAAACTCGAAATGTCAATGGTTCCTTCACAGGCACCAATGGCAGCTAAATCGCCAATATTATAGATTTCCCCCTCTGTAAACTTATAGGTTTTACCTTGATTTAAGATTAGGCTTTCAACATCGAAGCCTCTATACAGAAAGTTGGCATTTGATTTTAAATCAATTTGATTGAAGGATACGGCCTCGTCACGTATTGAGAAAAGAGCAGTCCCGGTTTCTTGATCAAAAGTAATGTTATTAAACGCTACCACTTCTGTTCCATTTGTAACTTCTACTTTTCCATTTTCACCAACAATAATTTCTGAAGTTCCGGCATCAAAGTTTAGATCTCCAGGACTTAGAAAGATCCCTTTCAGATTAAGTGTTGATGCGTCAAGTTGTAATGTTCTAACATCACTGAAATTTGAATAAAGTTCATCACAGGTAATGCTATAACTATTTGAAATAAGTTTGCCTCGTTCCAATTTAATATCTCCTGACGTTTTAAAATCACTGGCAATGGTCCAGGAGCCTGCAGACCAGGTATTGTCTTCCTGTATCGTTCCTTCAAAAACAACATCGTTTGATAAGATAACCTGGTCAAGGTTAATGGTGACGTCGTTTTCAGATTTAAAGTAAATGATACCATTATAAGTGAATGATGCTGATGGCAGGCTTGAGAAATCGAGGTTCCCGTAAATATGAAAATCACTACTACCGTCAAATTTTAGTGTAGCGGCATTGGTCCATATTACGTTATTACATTCAGGCACACGGATTCCGTTTAAAGTAATTGTAGTGCTTCCACCAGGAGTAATATCACTTGCATTAAAGAAAACGTTATCCAGACGCGTTGGGACACATTCCGGATTCCAGTTTTTGGGATTAAACCAGTCAGAGTCTTCGGTACCTTTCCAGGTGAAGTCTTCACTTGATCCTTTGGGGATAATATTCCAACCCGAGTAGTTCGAAATACCAAAAGAGCTGTAAGCATTCAAACCACCCGAAAGGGTTACTCCTCCTGTGACTTCTAGGTCGGTAATCTGAACATTGCTGATTCGATCAGAATTGACATCTGATATAATGGTCGAGACACCGCCATTACCTGTTAGATAAATAAATTCGGAGCAGGACCCTTCCGCAATAAAGTCATCTTTATTTAAAATCTTTTGTTTGCTACCTGCTTCAAAAAGATAGGTTTTTCCAGCGGATAAAATGAATGAGTCATAATTATGGTCTCCAGAAATATTTGCTCCTGCAAAAAAATGCAATTCTTTAAAATTAACCGGTGCACTACTTGCATTGCTTAGGTTGGCCTTCTCTCTTGGATCGATAAAATAAACCTTATTATAGCTTATTGTTGAAATGTGATTGTTATAAAATCCGGCGGTTTGCTGAATGAGTTCAATTAAATAATCACTGTTGGGAATGGAAAAGTGACTCCCTTCAATATCCCATGTTTTATAAAAAATTCCGTTTAATCTTACAGTTGAGGTTCCTAAATCCAAACTGCGATTTGAATCGCCTATTGATATGAATTGATTTAGTTCGAGATTATTGTTGTTAGAAGTGATTGTACCTGATTCTAAATATAAAGCATGATCAGGAATCTTAAGTTCGGTTAAAAGTTGCCAGTTTCCGTTTCCTGAAAAGTAAACATCGCCTTTAAAGTTATTGAGTATCGAAATGGTGTGATTGGCATCTCCCTCAAAGCGGCAGTTTCCAAGTAGATTCCATACAGCACTACCAGCATCCAGCGAACCAAATATATTAAGTGTTGCCGATCCCGATAGGTTGACATCATTTGAAAGACTTAAGTCGTTGCATTCAGCTTCGGCATCAATTTCAACATTAAAACTACCATTAATAGTAGCATTGTCAATTCGAGAGGGAACACAATTTCCATCCCAGTTGGCGGCTGTATTCCATTTATTATCTGTTCCTCCTATCCAACTATAGTTTTGGGGAAGAGGAGAGGTAATATTCCACCCCGTGTTTCCCCCCAGATTGAATGAGCTTGGGGCGTTGAAAGGAGCGGCTGTTCCTGAGGCAATAATATTTTTAATCTTCAGGAAATCAAACGAAGTCGTATTTGCAATAAGAGTTCCACTTCCATCCACACCGGAAATGCTGATATGTTGGCTACAGCTTCCTTCTGCCGTAAATAAATTTTGAATGGTTTGATCTCCGCCACTATAAATCTGGTAACTATTTCCTTTAGTGAAGATTAGGTTCTGAAATTGATTTGATCCTTTTAAGCTTCCTCCTGCCAGAAATTCAACTTGGTTAAAATTGACTTTTAAAGCTTCGTTGTATACCCCGGCTCCGTTCTTTTGAAATTCAACATCGTATAAGTTGATTGTTGAACTGCCTGAGATATCTATGCTTGCACCTGTTCCTGTTGCCGTAATTTTTGAATTTCCCGGATTAAGATTTAGGTTGTCGGTATTGATTTTAAGAATTGAAGCTCCTGATTCAGTTAGTATGATATTGGAGTTGTTAAAGTTCCATGTTTTAGATATGGGCTTATCTGCAATGATTTGAGCACAGGTGATATCCGCTTCAAAACTTAAATTTCCTTGTTCAAAATAGATAATATGGTTTTGTACAAAAAGTGGTGTTTTGATGATCCATCCTCCATTCTTAGTGAAGTAAATATCCTCGTTATAAGTATGTCCTGCAAAGTCGATTTCGTTATTAGGTGTGGACGCACTAAAATATAAGGGCTTTAATAAATCCAAAAGCATATTGGTGCCAAGCTTTAGTCCTCCATATATCGTTAAGAAATGAGCGGGATCATTATCGGCTTTAAGGGTTGGTAAATTTGTCACTTTTGACCAATCCATATTCGCACACTTGGCCACATCATTGATGATTACTTCAGCACCCGGAACCGGGAACGAGTTTTCATCAAAGAAAACATTATCGCTGAAATTTGGGACAGCTGCGTCCGGATTGATTTGACCACCAGGTTGATCACTCCAGTGTTGAATTTCATTCCAGTTTCCGGAACCTCCAATCCAATAAAAATCTTTTGCGTTAACAACATTCGAAAAGGACAGTAGGACAATAATATAAATTAAGCTGATTGCTTTTGTGTTCATGGTGAAAATCAAAAAAGTTGCATATTATTTAATCATATAAAATCAAGAGTTGATTCCTGTTCTTAAATAATAAAAAGAGGAATAGCTGTATGTGATGTAAAAATAAGCTAATTAATTGTAAAAAGCATCAAAATCATGACTAATGGAATGTTTTGACATGTAAAAATATTTTGAGGGATTAACATATAGGTTGATTTTTTGGTTCGTGGATGAAAAAATGAGAATTCAGGTTTAAAATACTAAAAGCTGTCTAATATTTCGGCTTAATCAGGATCTTAAAATTATTATGTGTTCATTTTGTGTGGATTATGATGCGTATATCGTTCTTTAAAACAAGAAAACCACACAAAAGTTGAATGAATTCAAGCTTTGTGTGGTCGTTTGTTCGTGTCTTTTAATGAGACTTGTCTTCTATTCTGTGAAGACAATTTTTTCAAGCTCATCCCATTTTATTATATGGTATGAATCTGAGGATGTAAAAATAATAATGCCCGCGTTTTTATTGGATACATCAGCTTGATCGCCCAAAAATAATTTTTCTCCACTTTTGAGTTCAATGGAAGAATAGTCTTCAGCCATTGGTTTGATACTCTCAATATTTCTGAATGGTATAGAGAATTTAATATCATCATTATAACCATTTAATAATTCTGAGTCCATGGCTTCGTCTAAATCATAAACAATAACGCCTTCAAATTCGTTTCCGGATTTTGTGTAAACCTTACCATAAAGTCTTTCGCTGTCAGGGAATAATGTGTCACATAAGTTTTCTGTTGCAACCCCGTTCATAATTTCAAACGAAATAAAATGCTTCCAGTGAAAATCAGCCCTTCCAATATTGGGTAGGCTCATGATAATTCCCTTGTTACTGTTATTGACATCATTACTGCCATATAGTTTTATTTCTCTTCCCGAGTTGAGTTTTACCAGACAGGCGTTTTCTTGTTTTGTAATGCATTTTATTTTTCGGAAAGGTATCTTAAGATTGCCATCAGAGGAGTTGCCATCCAATTTATCATCCAATAATCGTTCATCGTGATCCCACTGAACAAATCCTGTAAATTCCCCTTGAGTGGTTGTGAGCTTGCCATAAATGCCTTGTCCAAAAGAGTCGTTTGGTTTTTGAGTAGGGCGGAAAAACTTGATGATATCGATTTTATTCCAATTTACGTTGAGTAGTCCCAATTCGATATCTAGAATTGATACTCGTGTGTTTACATCATTGGAGCCGCCGTTTAGGTTAATGAATTTTTCTGATTTAAGTTCTAAATTAACGCTTTCTCTTCCTGTTACCGTAATGGATTTTATATCACCAAACCGGCATTGAAATTGTCTGGAAAATGAACCTGTGTTTTGTCTGTTTGTGTGAATCGATATGTTGACCCAATTGTCTGAATGTGATGAAGACTTGTAGCTAGTCTTGAAATTTGACTTGTTCAGGTATTTTATATAGGGGTTTGAAGTCTTTTCAGAATTGAAGATATCAGACAAGAAGACTTCCTCGTCACCCCATCGAATTGGACCTTCGTAAGTTTTTCCCTCAACAGTAGTAATACTTCCGTATAGCATGCACTTGCTTTGTGCAAATAATGGATTGGATTCGATTATGAGTCCGGTAAGCAGAGTAAATAAAGTCACTAGCTTCAACCAGGCTTGAGTGTGTTGAGATGTTTTCATTGTAAGTAAGCATTAAAAAATTCAAGTTGCTTATTAAACGAACAGGCGTCTCAAAAGTTACAGCTGATCTAAAAAATAAAATATTGTTCTCTTTTTAATAATATTCTGCACTTTCTGTAAGGGGACGATTTGGTGCAAATGTTTGAAACGAATCGTTTTTTTTTTATTGTTTTTTTCTAAACAGAATTTGAATGATTTTGGCTGCTTCGATAGGGGGATAAATTTGCATTAATTCCCAGGTTTTATCGTAGTCAGCAATTGTTTTTTTTAACTGATAGATCTTTAATAAATCTTCTGTAATACCATCTTTAATGTCATGCTCACCAACTTCCCATGGAAATGATTCTAAGCGGTATAGGCATTTAAGATTTTTCGACTCAATCTTAACCTCAACTTCGGTTAATTCTGCTCCTACATTGATAGGTAGCGGGATGCATAATTCTCTCATCGTGTTGCTTTATATGATGTTTATTAGATAACTATTCGTATTTAATTACCATAATCGGATCTGATTTTGCGGCATTGAACGATTGCCATGACACAGTAAAAAGACCGATGATGAGTGTGATAACCAGGGTTGCTATGAATACCCATGCGTGTATAATGGTTCTGTAAGGAAAATCTTGTAACCAAATGTTAAGAGCCCAATAAGCAATAGGGATAGCGATAAAATTAGAAATGATTATAAGTTTGAGAAATTCTTGAGTTAATAGCGAAACAATATGATTGGTTGATGCACCTAAGACTTTACGGATACCAAGTTCTTTTTTGCGTTGTTCAGTCATAAAGGATGATAGGCCAAACAGTCCCATTGAAGCGATTAGAATACTGATGACTGAAAAAATAATAAATATGAGAGTTAAGCGTTCTTCCGTTTTAAATCTCTTATCAATTTTATCATCCAAAAAGGAATAATGGAATGCATGATTGGGGCTAAAGCTTTTCCATATTTTTTGGATGTAGGCTATGCTTTCACTTTGTTTGTTTTTTTTGATTTTAATATGGATAACATCTCTATCTTCAGGTTCTTCAGAGATAAATAAACTGAGTGGTTCTATTGTTGTACTTAGTGTTTGATAATGAAAATCGTGGATGACGCCAATGACTTTACCTGATCTCACATCTTTGTGTTCTCCAAAAGCAACGCCAAATTGCAGTTTTTTACCAATGGCGTTGGAGCCCCATTTAAATTTTCGACTTGCAGACTGGTTTATTATAAAAGCTGAGGTTGAGTCGGTTTTAATTGCTCTGCTGAATTTGCGTCCCTGTATCAATTTAAGGTTCATTAGATCGATATAATCAAAGTCAATTACATTAAAATTTAATGCATATTCTTTCATCCCGTTGGCTTCTTCGTAAAGGTGAACGGTTTTTGAATTCGAAAACCCGATTAAGGAATTGGAGGTCGCAACAGCTTCAATATTCGGGTTTTTCTTTAGTTCAGTTTTAAAAAGATCCATTCTTACTCTGAGAGATGAGTCGCGAATTGGAGCCACAACAATATTTTCTTTATCAAATCCCATATCTATATTTTTCAGGAAGAAGAGCTGGGTAATGACGATGATCGTCCCACTAATCATGATAGCAGAAACTGTAAATTGGCAAACAACCAAAATTTGCCTTAAAAGCTTATTCCCACTTCTGGCTTTTCGCCGTTTTTCAAGAATAGATACGGGTTGAAATGAGGATAAATAAAAAGCGGGGTAAAATCCGGATACAATGCCAAGGAATAAAGCTATTGCGATAATAGATAAGATGACATCCGGAGTTTGAAAAATGCTTAGAACCATGTTCTTGTTGAGGAACATATTGAAAAACGGAAGAATCAGCTCTACAATTATGATCGCAATAATTAGGGCGGCAAAAGTAAGACTTAAACTTTCCAATAGGAACAGACGAAAAATGTTCTCTTTTTGTGCGCCAACAACTTTGCGCATACCAACCTCTTTGGCCCTTTTGCTTGATCTGGCAGTGGCCATATTTATATAGTTGATTCCCGCAATTGAAAGGATAAATATGGCGATAACCATTAAAATGTAGATGTGTTTTATATTTCCCGTGGGGGCATCCCAGTTTAAATCTGATTTTAAATGTATGTCTGGAAGTTTTTGAAATATGATTTTGAAATCAATACCAAATTGCTCACCAAAATCAGTCATATACTTTTCATAATAAAGCGGGAACTTTTTTTCGACCTGATCAATAGAATGGTTTTCTTTGAGTAAGATAAAGGTGTAATAGCTAATATTCCAAAACGCAATTGGATCAGTTGTGTTAAAATCATCCTCACCACTTTGTTCAACCAGAGTACTTATGGAATACAGGATATTGAACCTAAAATGCGAATTGGATGGGATGTCTTTAATAACACCAGTGACCGTAAACTTGTACGTGTCATCAACCCAGATGACTTTGTTAATAGGATCTTCATCTCCGAAATATTTGTTAGCCAGCGTTTCATTTAATACAACAGAAAAAGGTTGTGTAAGTGCCTTTTTAGGGTCACCTTTTATTAAATTGTAGGAGAAAACATCAAAAAGAGTGGAGTCCGTATAGGCAATATGTTCCTCGTAAAAATCGTTGTTTTGATATTTTATTTGTTGTTTTCGCGTTGGTATAAACCGAACATATTCTTCTACTTCAGGGAAGTATTGTTTAAAGGTTGGCCCCATAGGTAAAGCTGAAGTGGCCGTACGATCGCGATTCCCGTTGAGAACAAAGTCAGATCCAATTCGGTAAATCCGATCGTGTTTCAGGTTGTATTTGTCGTAGGAATATTCATCGCGAATAAATAAAGTGATTAAGATTGTGCAGACTAATCCTATGGACAATCCGGCCATGTTAATGGCGGAATAGAACTTATTCCTGGATATATTTCGAATAATAGTTTTGAGGAAATTTTTGAGCATAGGATTGTTCGTTTATTCCATAAGTTGGTGTTTTGTATTTGAATGGATTATAGTTTTTGTCTCATATTTTCAGTTACAATATGTCCATCGAAAAGTTGAATGATTCGATGTGAACGATCAGCATCTGAAGGGGAGTGGGTTACCATAACGATGGTTGTCCCTGTCTCGTTGAGTTGAGTCAGTAGATTCATTACTTCTTCACCATTGGTAGAGTCAAGGTTTCCGGTCGGTTCATCGGCTAAAATAAGTTTAGGATTGGTGATAACAGCTCGGGCAATGGCAGCTCTTTGTTGTTGTCCTCCTGACAATTGTTGAGGGAAATGCTTGGCTCTGTGCATGATTTTCATTCTATCCAGAGTCTCATTGACACGTTTTTTACGTTCAGAACTTGAAACTTTCATGTAGAGTAGGGGGAGTTCTACATTTTCGTAAATGGTAAGTTCTTCAATCAAATTAAAACTTTGAAAAACAAAGCCAATGTTTTCTTTTCTAAGGTTGGTTCGTTGGCGCTCGTTGTAGCCGTCAACGCGTTCGTTATAGAAAAATAGTTCTCCACTGCTAGGGTTGTCCAATAAACCTAGAATATTCAGAAGCGTTGATTTCCCACAACCAGAAGGCCCCATGATAGCGACAAATTCACCTTCACTGATTTCCAGATTTACATTATTCAGAGCCGTAGTTTCCACCTCATTGGTTCTGAATTTTTTCATTAAGTTGTTTGTTTTTATCATGATATTTTAAAGTTCAGATTGTGAAAAATAGTGTTTGATTTTATTCGTATCTAATTGCTTTTATAGGTGTAATTTTTGCTATTCTATAGCTCTGATAAAAAACCGATACAAAGGCTATCAGGATAGATAGAAGACCAGCTCCCAAAAATTCCAACCACGAAATATGAATGCGATAAGCAAAACCAGCTAACCACCACTGCATAAGAAAATAGGCAATTGGCCAGGCAATAAAGTTGGCCAGTAATATCCATCTCAGAAAGCGGAAAAGGAATGATTTAAATAGGTTTTGAAATTCAGCTCCAAAGACTTTGCGAATACCCATTTCTTTATACTTCTGTTCAATAATGTATGACGACAAACCAAATAAGCCCAGAGCTGAAATGATAATTGCAATTAGGGTAAAGGAAATAAAAACCAGACTCATGCGCGATTCAGCTTTGTATAAATAAGAGAAATCATCTTTTAAAAGGCGATATGAAAAAGGGATTTTTGGAAAATATTGACTCCAAATTTCTCTGATTTTGTTTATAATGGGTTGTTCGCTTCCCGTGGTTTTAATTGCGATATATTTAAATTCATCGGAGCTGATAAGCATCAGTAAAGGCTTAACGCCAACTTGTAGGCTGTTGAAGTTGAAATTTTTGACCATGCCAATGATCTCGCCTTCGTAGTCCCAAATTTTGACTTTCGCTCCAATTATGGGTTTCATATTCATAACGGAAGCAGCAGCTTCGTTAATGATAAGCTTCAGGCTGTCAGCTCCTTGTTTTGATGAGAATGTACGTCCTTGCAACACTTCCATTTCAAAAGTTTCAATAAAATCATAATCGACGAAACTTAACTGGAATAAGACATCTTTTGCATCTTCCGATTTCCCTTTCCAGGAAATATCAGGTGTTGAATTTGTAAAATTAATGGGCATCTGATTGGCAGCAGTCACTTTGATTACCCCAGGTATTTTAATCAGATCTTCCTTTAAACCGGGGTAGTGCTTTTGAAAATTATCCAACATCTCAATGTAGATGATGTTGTCTTTTTGATAACCAATATCTTTGTCTTGAAGAAAATCTAATTGTTTGTATATAATACTTGTGCAGATAATTAAACCCACCGATATTGTAAATTGTACAATAACCATCAGTTTACGAAAAAAGTGGGAATCTCTGTATAATTTACCCTTTAGAATTCGGATGGGTTTAAATGATGACAAATATATAGCAGGGTAACTTCCCGAAATAAAACCTGTGAACAGAGCGACAGCTGCAAAAGATAGCAGTAAAATTGGATTCGATAGTTTTAGTGATAAATCTCTCTGAGTTAGTTCTCTAAAAAAGGGGAGGAGTAATTCCACCAAAACAACCGCTAATCCAAAAGCAAGCAAACTGATGAATATTGATTCTGCCATAAATAAAGCAAATAACCCTCTTTTGTGTGCACCAACAACTTTCCTGACAGCAACTTCTCTAGCTCGTCGTTCCGAACGTGCTGTGGATAAATTCATATAGTTGAAACATGCAATCAGTAGGATAATAAAGGCTACCATGGAAAAGATTCTGACATAAAGAATAGGGCTAAGCTTTTTACCACTGATTGAATGCAAATGATAATCAGAAAATTTTTGGAGAGCCAGGTCTGTATTGGATTGTTCTAAATTTTGTTTGATATAGGGTTTAATCTGAGTCTCTAAATATGGAATATAGGTATTGTTCTTAACCTGTATCATCGTTAAGAATGCATGGGAATCCCAGTTGTTTAGATTGAAACCCCAATTTTCTTTAATGAAGTTGAAAGGTAATAAATAGTCGAAGTAGAGGGACGAATTTTTGGGAGAATCCTCAAGAACCGCACTGACATGATATTTCAGGTTTGTATTGATGCTGATGGTTTTTCCCAATGGATTGTCTTCGCCGAAATAGCGCTTTGACATCTTTTCCGTAATAACAATTGAATGTTCATCAGGCATAACCAGGTTGGGGTTGCCAAGAAGAACGGGAAAGCTAAACATCTTGAAAAAATCTGAGTCAACACATAATCCCGATTTTTCAACAAAAGTTGATTCTTCAGTGCTCAGCATCAATTTTCCCCATGTTCTTGAAATACGGGTTGCCTTATCAATTTCGACAATATGTTCTTTCAGATTGCTGGCAAGTGGAGCAGGGGTTGCATAAACGGTGAATGTTTCGCCGTCAGCGTAATTTTGGTTCTCGTAAACACAGTATATCTGATTCTTGTTTTTGTGGAATGCATCAAAACTTAATTCGTACTCAACCCACAGTAAAATAAGCAAGCTACACGTAATTCCTGTAGCTAAACCTAAAATATTGATCAGTGAATATCCCTTTTGGAGATAAAGCTTTCTAAGAACAGTATTTAGAAAAATTTTGAACATTAATTTTGAGTATCTGTTGTTTTGAGCATTAAAGAAGTGTCAGAGTCCAATATGTTATTAAAAATTAAGTTGATTTTTTGCGAAAATAAGATTATTTATGACTATCCATATCTGCTTTTTAAATTACTGAAATTTTTATAATAATAAATAGAGTTTAACATTGCACTCTGTTACGTTATGAGTTTATTTATCAGCTAGTTTCATGCCAAAAGGTCTTGTCTTCTGTATATCAGTCTGTCGTGCTGTAATTTAATCATTTTTTGATTTGAAAAATGATTGATTTTCGAACAAGTTTTGTACGGAATCGAACGTTTTTATTTTGATTTTGGATTTTTAGTCCTATCTTGATGTTCGATTTTGGACACATTTAAATTAAAAAAACGCTTGGATTAGAACTGAGCAACCAAGATATAAAATCTGAAACAATGAATAAAGTTGGAAAAATTTTAGCAATTGATGATAATGAAGATATTCTATTTTCATTGAAGTTACTGTTGAAGCAGCATGTCGAATTGATACATACCGAATCAGATCCTGAATTAATACCGAAGTTGATGAAACAGGAAAATTATGATGTGATTCTTTTGGATATGAATTTTACCAAGGATGCTATTAGCGGACAGGAGGGCTATCATTGGTTAAATCGAATTCTCGAGATTGATCCCAGGGCAGTTGTGCTTTTCATTACGGCCTATGGTGATGTTGAAAAATCTGTAAAAGCTATTAAAGCTGGTGCAACTGATTTTATCTTAAAGCCCTGGCAAAACGAAAAGTTAATGGCTACGATTTCGTCAGCGATTAAGCTTAGAAAATCGAAAGAAGAGGTGACACAGCTGAAAACCAAACAAAAAGAGTTGAATGCGGTTCTGGATCAGCCCTTTAATGATTTTATTGGCGTTTCACCCGAAATGCAAACGGTTTTTGCAACCATACAAAAGGTGGCAGTAACTGATGCAAATGTGTTGATCCTAGGCGAGAACGGAACGGGAAAAGAACTCGTAGCGCGAGCCCTTCATCGCAATTCGTCTAGAAAGGATGAAGTTTTTGTTAGTGTTGACTTGGGTGCGATTAATGAAAACCTGTTCGAAAGTGAATTGTTTGGTCATGTGAAAGGTGCTTTTACCGATGCAAGAGCAGATCGTCCTGGTCGTTTTGAAATTGCCTCAGGGGGGACATTGTTTTTGGATGAAATAGGAAACCTATCTTTACCGATGCAGGCTAAATTACTGACGGTTCTTGAAAGACGAGAAGTTATTCGTGTGGGTTCAAACAAACCAATTCCTATTGATATTCGATTGATTTGCGCAACCAATATGCCAATTCTTCAGATGGTCGCTGAGGAGAATTACAGACAGGATTTGCTATATAGAATTAATACCGTAGAGATTAATTTGCCGGCACTTAATGAGCGATATGAGGATATTCCATTATTGGCTGAACACTTCTTGAAAATTTATGCAAAGAAGTATAAGAAGAGTTTTGGTCCACTTTCAAAAGCTTGCATCAATAAATTATACGACTATTCATGGCCTGGAAATGTGCGTGAACTTCAGCATTTGATGGAGCGTGCGGTTATTATGGCTGATGATAATAATTTACAGCCAAGCGATTTTCAGATAAACACCGGGCATTCACAGCAAAGCGATGTTGAGCTGGATAGTTATAATCTGGAAGAAGTGGAGAAGAATATCATTCAGAAAGTATTAAAAACCAATCAGGGAAATATTTCGAAAGCAGCCGGAGAACTTGGTTTAACTAGAACATCCTTGTATCGAAGACTAGAAAAATATGGTTTATAAAAGCTTCAGACTTAATTTTATTTTTAGGATTGTGGCGCTTTCGGCTGCAATATTTCTATTGGCTTTTGTTCTGTCAAAGAATAACTATTATACGACAGCCAGTCTTATTTTTCTTGTGATTATCTATCAGATATACGAGATGATAAAGTACGTCGAAAAGACGAATAGGTTGCTTAAAAACTTCCTTGAATCGATACGTTATTCTGACTTTACAAGAAATTTTAAGGTACAGGGCTTAGGGAGCTCTTTTGATAAATTACAAGAGTCTTTTAATGCAGTAATTTCTGATTTCCAGAAAATTAGAGCGGAGAAAGAAGAGCATTATTTTTACTTGCAAACCGTCATTCAGCATATTGGAATTTCATTGATCGCATTTCATCGAGATGGTTCGGTTGAGATGATAAATAATGCGTCTAAGAAACTGTTTCAAGTTAGTAATTTAACTAAGATTCAGGATTTAGAGAGTTTTAGTCCTGAATTTGTTGAGGCCCTTCTGAAACTGAAGCATGGTGAAAATACGCTGATCAAAGTCAACGATAATGATGATATTCTGCAGTTGGCCATTTACGCTACCGAATTTAAAATAAACGACAGGCAGGTTATTCTGGTTTCGATTAAGAATATCCAGTATGAACTTGAGGAACAGGAGATAGAATCATGGCAGAAACTGATTCGAGTGTTGACCCATGAAATAATGAATTCCATTACGCCTATCTCTTCTTTATCGAATACATTGACTACAATTCTCGACGACTTTGGAATGAATAATGTCAGTAAGTTTGATGAGAAAGATCAAGAGACTATCACAGAAGTGAAAATGGCCTTATCAACGATCCAAAAACGAAGTTCAGGTTTATTGCATTTTGTTGATACCTATAGAAATTTAACTAAGATACCGAATCCGAACTTTAGTATTTTTCCTGTTAAGCAACTTTTCGATAACATCCATATGTTGATGAAAGAAGAGATGAAACATAGAAATATTGAGTGTGATATCAGTATTGATCCTGAAACGATTGAACTTTCTGCTGACGAACTTTTAATTGAGCAGGTATTGATAAATTTGATAAAGAATTCTATTCATGCACTTGAGCATACAGAGAATCCTAAATTAAGTTTACGAGCTTATTTGAATAAGCGTGGTAGGATTTCGATTCAGCTTACCGATAACGGTCAAGGTATAATAAAGGAGGTGTTGGATAAAGTCTTTATCCCATTCTTCACCACTAAACCGAAGGGGTCCGGAATTGGATTGGCTCTTTCAAAGCAGATTGTACGTCTACATGGCGGTACGATAACAGCCCATTCTATACCCGATGAAAAAACAACATTTACACTCACTTTTTAATTATTTAAGGGTGTTAACAGATCTAAATAGGATTTGAAAAGGAGATAAAAGCAAGTGGTTTTCACTTGCTTTTTTTGTTTGAGAAAAGTATTGGGTTCGAATCAAAACACGGGTTTTGTTTTGTAATATATTGTTTATCAGTCGAAAATGAATATATTTAACTGTGTGTAATAAATCTCTCTAAATTTAAATCGAAGAAGATGGAAAAGCGGAATGTGATTATTTATTGGATAGCGACGGGCTTATTGTCTGCTATGATGTTGATGTCTGCATCGATGTATATTTTTAAGTATGAAATGGTGAGTCAGACCTTTGTTCATTTGGGGTTTCCTGTTTATATCATTTATCCTTTAGCAGTTGCTAAAATATTAGGAATCATCGCTATTCTCACAAAGAAATCTCAGTTTTTAAAAGAGTGGGCATACGCAGGTTTCTTTTTTGATTTTGTACTTGCTTTGTCGGCTCATTGGCTTGTTAATGATGGCGAATTTGTACCTGCATTTGTTGCTCTTATTTTGCTGATTGTGTCTTATCGATTTGATAAGAAAATGACCTTTTAAAAAAATACCTCTCAACATAGATTTATTGGGATAGAGCTATAAAAAAAGCTTGGCGAATAGCCAAGCTTTTTTTTGTAAATAGATTTGAATTGAGGATTATAAATCTTCAGGAAATTCCTTCAAATTGTTTTGATATATTTTCATTCCCGTTTTAGGATCGTAATGGGAGCTTGGTCCTGCAATACAACCGCCTTCACATGCCATTACTTCGATAAAATTACCACTGGTTTTCCCCGTTTTGGCAAAGGCTTTAAGCATATTAATCTTCTTTTTGTCTAAGCCATTTACAATAACGGGTTTGATATTTACGTATGGTTTTACTTCTAAAACAGATTGAGCAACCCCACCACTGGCAGCGTAAGCACGACCGTGATTTTTAATGCTTCGATCAAGTTCAATCGGATTGCCATCAATATTAACATGCCATCCTGTAAACAAACCGGAAAGTTCTTCAAAAGTCATCACATAATCCACATTGGGATCAGCCATTCCTTCGCGACGTTTGGCAATACAAGGTCCAATAAATACCAATTTGGCATTTGGGTATTGTTTTTTAGCCAATTCAGCCGTATAATACATCGGACTTTTTGTATGTGATACGTACTGCTCCATCATTGGGATGTGTTTTTTTACTGCTGAAACATAAGCAGGACAACAGGATGTGGTCATAAATGGAGCTTTATCTTCCAGACGTTCTAGCAACTCATCCGCTTCATTTACGGTTGTGACATTTGCACCTTTAGCAACTTCAATTACATCATGGAAACCAAGTTCTTTGATGGCACCAATAACATTTTCTGTTTTATATTTGAATTGACCATAGAGTGCGGGAGCAACCAGAGCGATTGTTTCTTGTTCTGATTTTAGTGATTTCATCACATCAACGATTTGAGAATTCTCCATGATTGAACCAAATGGGCAAGCTGTGATACATTTGCCACAATCAATACATTTCTCTTCATCAATTTGTTCCTTACCATGCTCATTTTTAGAAATAGCACCTACGGGACAGGCATTTTCACAGGGTACCGGCATGAAAATAATGGAGTGATACGGGCAAACATTCATGCAAATTCCACAATTGATACAGTTTTTAGGATCAATTTGAGCTTGACCATTTGCATTCCAACTGACTGCTTTTTTAGGGCAGTTCATCATGCATGGATGAGCGACACAGCCTTTGCACAAATTGGTTACGATATATGAATTTTGAACACACGCGGTACAGGCCTCGTCAACAACAGTTAATATCTTTTCGATAGGATTTTCTCTCTCAAGAGCTTCTGTGGCGTATTCTCCCAGTGTTTTAAGCTCATCACGATCATCTTCAAGTTCGAAACCCAAAAGTGGAATTAACTTTTCTTTAATGATGACTCTTTCCTTAAATATACAGCAGCGATCAGCATCTTCTCTGTTTCTGGGAGCCATCTGAAGGGGAACCCTATCAAGATTAGAAACAAGTTTTTCATCGTTAAAGAGTTCTGCCATATTGGCGACCAGATCTCTTCGAATAATCATTGTATTATCTACGTAAGCCATGCTTGCTGTATTTTTGGGTTATTGGGATTGTTTTTTTTGACGCCGCAAAAGTAGATATAATATGCTTTTTCTTTTAAAATTTTAATATGTTTTTTAATTATGTTTTTAAGTGTTGACATAAAAAAACTCGAATGAAACATTCGAGCTTTTTATTTAATTTTTTTTGTCGGTTTTTAGACCCAGTTCTTTCCCTTTTTTGAGCATATATTGATAGGCTTCTTCGTAGTTGTTCTGAATCTCACCATCGAGAATCGCATCTTTTATAGCTGTTTTGATATCTCCGATAACACGAGAAGGAGAAAGGTTGAACGTGCTGATGATTTCTTCACCACTGATAGGTGGTTGAAAATTTCGGATTGCATCTTTTTCTTCGACCTCTTTTAGTTTGCGTCTAACCAGTTGAAAATTGTCAAGAAATTTCTTCACCTTGGCTTCGTTTTTTGATGTGATATCAGCTTCGCAAAGCAGCATTAATTCCTCGATATCGTCCCCCGCATCAAATAATAAACGGCGAATCGCTGAATCGGTTACAACTTCTTGTGCCAAAACGATAGGGCGCATATGCAAGGAAACCATCTTTTGAACAAATTTCATTTTTTCATTCAAAGGCAGTTTCATATTCTTGAAAATCTTGGGGACCATTTTCTCACCTATAAAGTTGTGAGCATGAAAGGTCCAACCAATACCTTTGACAAATTTCTTCGTTCTTGGTTTTGCAATGTCATGAAGTAAAGCCGACCAACGTAACCACAAATTGTCAGAATGGCAGCATAAATTGTCAAGCACTTCAAGAGTGTGGTAGAAATTATCTTTATGGCTAATCCCATTTCGTGTTTCTCTACCTTTCAGTTTGTCGAATTCAGGGAAAATTAGCTGAAGTAAGCCCGCTTCATCCAGCAATTTAAAACCGATTGATGGTTTTTTAGACATCACAATCTTATTCATTTCCTCAATGATTCGTTCTTTCGAAATGATATGAATTCTGTCCTTATTGGCTTTTATTGCTTCGAAAGTCACATCAGAGATTTTAAAATCCAATTGTGTTGCAAAGCGAATTGCACGCATCATTCTCAGAGGATCATCTGAAAAAGTAATAATGGGATCAAGCGGGGTTTTAATAATCTTACGATTAAGATCATCTACGCCTCCAAAGGGATCAAGAAGTTCACCAAAGTTATTTTTATGCAGGCTTAATGCCAAGGCATTAATGGTGAAGTCCCGACGTTTTTGGTCATCATCCAGTGTCCCATCTTCTACAATCGGATTACGTGAATCTCTTTGATAGGACTCTTTGCGTGCGCCTACAAATTCGATTTCAAAGCCTTTGTATTTAAGCATGGCCGTACCATAACTCTTGAAAATAGAGACTTTAGTGTTACCTGCTCTGGCGGCCACTTTTTTAGCTAATTCAATGCCGCTGCCTATCACAACAACATCAATGTCTTTTGATTCTCTTTCAAGAAAAAGGTCTCGAACAAAGCCTCCAATAACGTAGGATTCCAGGTTTTCTTCAGTTACAATATCTGAAAGGATGGGAAATATGGGGTGTGTTAAAAATCTTTTCACAATATAATCTTATATAAATATCAATTCAGGAGCGTGTTCGGTTTGGCTTAAGCCCTTATAGGTTTCAAGTTTGAAACGAATATCTCCTTGATCGGGCAAAAATACAATTATTTAGGATCATTCTAAAATATAAGAATAGATAATCAGCTTTCTAATGAAATTGTATCAATTTAAAGATGATTCGAATGCATATTGTTTTTTAACGAATGGCAATTTGTCAGATTATTTTCTTGGCATGCTAATTGATATGCAAAAAGTAACATATTTACATTTTTAAATTTAATAAGCATGGTAGAACATTTAACATTAGCATCTTTCAAGGAAAAGGTGTTTGATTTCGAAAATAATAAGGATTGGAAATTTGAAGGGAATAAACCTTGTCTGATTGATTTTTATGCAGACTGGTGTGGCCCTTGTAAAGCGGTAGCTCCTGTTTTGGAAGAGTTGAAGAAGGAGTATGGTGACAAATTGGAGATCTATAAGATTAACACCGAAGAGGAAAAAGAATTGTCTTCTGTATTTGGTATACAAAGTATTCCTTCACTTTTATTTGTGCCACAGGATGGCCAGCCTCAAATGGCTCAAGGTGCCTTGTCTAAAGAATCCTTCAAACAAGCTTTTAAGGATGTTTTAGGCGTGAGTGAATAATCTTCTGAAATAAGAATATTCAAGTATATTTGAGCATTAATATTAAATCAGACAATTATGAGAATTTTAATAAAATCAACCTTCCTGTTAGGCTTCGTGTTCCTTAGTCTTGCAAGCTTTTCTCAATCGAAAGTGATAGCTTTAGACGATGAAGGTTTTAAAGAAAAAGTTTTTGACTTTGTGAAGGAAAAGGAATGGGTGTTTAAAGGTGATAAGCCCGTAATTGTTGATTTTTATGCGACCTGGTGTGGTCCTTGTAAAAGGGTTGCGCCAATTCTTGAAGAATTACAAGAGGAATATGGCGATGCCATTCAAATTTATAAGGTGGATACGGATAAGGCCAGAGCGGTTTCGGCTGCATTTGGTATCACAAGTATTCCTTCCTTTTTGTTTATTCCTGCCAAAGGGCAACCCCAAATGGCAAAAGGGGCTTTCCCAAAAGCAACCTTTGTTAAAGCTTTAACTGAAGTTATGGGAGTAAAGGAAGTTGTTAGTGAGAAATAGAGGATTGTTAAGTCTTTAAATATGAGAGCACCCAAGTTTTAAGGGTGCTTTTTTTATGCCAGCGACTTTGTTTGCTATCAGACATTCCTTGTATCTTTGTTGATAATGAAAAGTTTAGATCATTTTGTATTGAAATGAATTGAGACTTGTATTTTAAGGAAATCAAATTACCTTTGCGCACTAATAACAGTGGGGTGCCTTAAATAAACGGGCTGAGATTATACCCTTAGAAACAGATTAACTTCGGTTTCTTACACCTGATCCGGATAATGCCGGCGTAGGGAATTGCGAAATTACTATTCGCCTGATATCTCATCTTAAGAACCTCATTGCAATATTTTTTTATCGAATGCTGATCTATTCAGCCTAAAAAACTTTATTGTAATGTCTACAATCAAATCTAAATCTTTTTGTGCAAAACTAGCATTGTTGCTTGTTTTTCAATTTTTCTGTTTTACAGGATTCTCACAACTCACAATCAAAGGAAAAGTATTTAATCAGGATGGTAATGTACTTCCCGGAGCAGCCGTAGTTATTAATGGAAGCAATCACGGTGTTTCGACCAATTCAGAAGGGGAGTATCGAATTGAAAATCTTAAACCGGGTTCTTACGAAATTATTGCGAGCTTTTTGGCTTTTGAGTCTCAGACTCAGGAGGTTGATCTTGAATCGGATTTAACTCTTGATTTTATTCTTCAACATTCAGCTATTCTGGCAGATGAGGTTTTGGTGTCAGCAACCCGAGCGGATTCAAAAACGCCGGTTGTGGTGACCAATGTGAGTAATGAAGACTTGTCGAAACGTAACCTTGGGCAAGATATTCCTATGCTTTTATCAATTACCCCCTCTTTTGTGACTACAACTGATGCTGGTGCGGGTGTTGGATATACAGGTTTTCGTATTCGAGGATCAGATGCCAATCGTATCAATGTAACTGTTGATGGTATTCCTTTGAATGATTCAGAATCACATGGTGTTTTCTGGGTAAATATGCCTGATTTTACATCATCTCTCGATGATATTCAAATTCAGCGTGGTGTGGGAACATCAACCAGTGGAGCAGGTGCTTTTGGTGCGAGTATCAATATGCAAACACAAAATGTGAATGCCCTGCCTTATGCAGAAATCTCAAGTTCTGCCGGATCATTCAACACGTTTAAAAATACCGTTAAACTTGGAACCGGATTGAAGAAAGGTTTTGCTTTCGATGCGCGTCTGTCTAAAATTACATCGGATGGTTTTATTGATAGAGCCAGTTCTGATTTGCAGTCGGCCTATGTTTCGGCTGGATATTATGGTGAAAGAACCAGCGTGAAAGCCAATGTGATTGTTGGGAAGGAAAAAACGTATCAAGCCTGGAACGGAGTACCTAAAGTTCGTTTGGAAAATGATGAAGCAGGAATGCAACGTTATGCTGATCATTGGTTAGTTAGTCAGGAAGTGGTTGATCATATGTTGGCTTCTGATTCACGAACGTACAATCAGTACACCTATAATAATGAGACCGATAATTATTGGCAGAAGCATTATCGTTTGTTCTTAACACACCTGTTTGCGGATAATACAAAATTCAATTTGGCTTTCCATTATACACAAGGTGAAGGTTATTACGAGCAGTTTAAGAAAAATGATAAGCTTAAAAAGTATGGTTTGGCGCCAATCGTTATTGGAGGCGAAACGATTGAAAAAACTGATGTTATCCGTCGTAAATGGTTGGATAATGATTTTTACGGAGCTGTTTTTTCTTTTTCGAAGAAAATGGAATCGCTTGATTTGGTTGCAGGTGGTGGCTGGAACAAATATGATGGTGACCACTTTGGTGAAATTCGTTGGATGAAAAATGCCGGGGATGCATTCCTGGGTGATCATTACTACGATAATAATGGAACCAAAGAAGAATATAATGCTTACGTAAAAGCCAATGTTGCTGTAGATAATTATTTGAGTTTATATGCTGATATGCAATTAAGAGGAATTGACTATAAAATTAAAGGCATCGATTCTGATTTAAGAAATATTACTCAGAACCATGATTTTCTATTCTTTAATCCTAAAGTAGGTTTGAATTATGAAATCAATGAGAATCATCGCTTGTTTGCTTCTTTTTCAGTTGCTAATCGTGAACCAAACAGGAGTAATTATATTGATATTGAAGAGGGGAAAGTTCCAACGAGTGAACGCTTATTTGATTACGAGTTAACTTATAAGTTATCAAAAGCAAATTTCTTGTTTGAGGCGAATTTCTTCTATATGGACTATAAGGATCAGTTAGTTTTGACCGGGGGAGTTAATGATGTGGGGGCTGCTTTAATGATGAATGTTGATAAGTCTTATCGAACAGGTGTTGAGTTAAGTGCAGCGACCAATATTACAAAATCGTTTTCGTGGAAAGGGAATTTATCTTTGAGTGAAAATAAAATCAAAAACTTCACAGAAGGCGTAGAGAATTGGGATGAAGGGGGAAATACATTGTTTGACTTAGGCAAAACAGATATTGCTTTTTCACCTAATGTTACAGCGAATTCGATCTTTGCTTACAAACAATCCGGTTTTGGCGCTCAGTTTATTTCTCAATATGTAGGCAAGCAATACATTGATAATTCATCAAATAATGACAGAAGTTTGGATGCATACACCGTATCCAATATAAACTTTTCATATGAATTCAAACCAAAATTTGCTGAGAGTTTAAAATTTAATCTTTTGGTTAATAATGTATTTGATGCAGAGTACGAGTCGAATGCATGGGTGTATTCATACATCACAGGTGGCGAACGTTATCCAATGGATGGCTATTTCCCACAGGCTGGAATTAACTTTATGGCAGGCTTAAGTCTTACATTTTAAAAGGGAAAATACTCTAAATAATAATTTAGTTACTAATTTTAAAACCAAGCTGAGAGAGAGTCCTTTCAGCTTGGTTAGATATAAAAATAGGATGTTAGATTGGATCAGTGCAAACAGTGTTGAAATAATAGGAACGCTTTCAGGCTTTATTTTTCTGTATTTAGAAATCAAACAAAACAAATGGCTTTGGCCTGTTGGTTTGTTTTCTGCACTGATGTATATCTATGTGTTTTTTGTTGCTAAGTTTTATGCCGATATGGGGCTTCAGTTCTATTATGTCTTTATCAGCATATATGGTTGGTTCCATTGGTCACGCTCGAAAGGGCAGAATGAAGACGAATTACCTGTGGTCAATTTAAGTGTAGGTCTCTTTTTTAAACTTCTGTTGGCGAGTTTATTTATTTATATGGGCATTTCTTTTATTTTGGTCAATTATACCGATTCTCCTATACCTTACTGGGATTCTTTTACAACTGCTTTAAGTATTGTCGCCACATGGATGTTAGCTCGAAAGATACTTGAACAATGGCTGGTTTGGGTCCTTGTTGATGCCGTATCCATGGGATTGTATCTTTACAAAGGTTTATATCCGACTTCAATTTTATTTGCCTTTTATACGGTCTTGGCTTTGTATGGTTATTATCAGTGGAAAAAAGATATGCTAAAGTCCAAAGCATTCTAATGCAAATCCCTATTTTTGTGACTCATAAGTTTACAATATAGAAAATGAGATTAAAATCAGCAGTAATATTAGCCAATGGTAGTTTTCCGGTTCATGAAATTCCCTTGAATATTTTAAAAACATCGGAATGCCTGGTTTGTTGCGATGGAGCCATTAATAAGCTTGAAACTGCGGGTATAAAAGCTCATGCCATTGTGGGTGATTTGGATTCACTTTCTAATGATTTAAAACGCAAGTATCAGGATATTATCCATCATTTTTCGAATCAGGATACCAATGATTTAACCAAAGCGGTAAACTGGTGTTTGATGAATAAGATCAACGATATTACCATTGTTGGTGCTACGGGTGAACGGGATGATCATATGATTGGTAATATTTTTCTTTTGCCATCTTATACGAAAAAGATGAAGGTGAAAATGCTGACTGATTATGGGATTTTCACACCTGTTATGCGCTCCCGAAACTTCGATTCTTATATTGGGCAACAAGTTTCAATATTCTCTCCTCAAGCAGAAACCATTATCACGACAGCTAACCTACGCTACGAACTAACCAATCAGAAACTGGACATGTTGTGGCAAGGTACTTTAAATGAATCGATGGGGGATAGCTTTCGTATCGATTTTGAAGGGCCATCGTTGATTGTTTATCAGGAGTATTAATCTTACAATTGAATTGTGGCGGTTTATAATGGCTTTGAATACATTCAGTATGTATGATTATAGTGAATAGCATTTCTACAACTTGACAGATTTGACAGATCATAATATGGAGATAATTAAATAGATTTACAGTGTTAATCATTTATTTTAATTTGAATATTATGAAGAGAATATTAGTTATTATTTGTGTTCTAATCACTTCTTATGGTTATGCACAAGATATAAAATTTGGTGCAAAAGCAGGTTTGAATTTTGCAGATTACGTTGGTGATGATACTGGAGGTAATGATGCCGTTACAAAATTTTATTTTGGTGGTTTTGTTAATTCTCCTATAACTGAAAGATTGTCATTTCAACCGGAATTCTTATTCTCATTTCAAGGGGCAGAATTTGATGATGTTTTTGACAATAAAGTAAAATTCAACACTAATTACTTAAATATTCCGATCTTATTGAAGATGGATCTTGGTTCGAATGATTTTGTAAGTCTTTATGCTGGACCTCAATTGGGTATATTGCTAAGTGCTGAAGCTGAGGCTGACGGGGATACTGAAGATATGAAGGATGCTATGAATAGTTTACAATTAGGTCTGAATTTAGGTTTTTCATTAAAAGTAACAAAAGAATTTGCTCTTGATATCAGATACAACAGAGGTTTATCTAAGGCTTTTGACGGTGAAGGGAAAATATATTCTTCTGTGTTACAATTGGGAGCTTCTTTTATGTTCTAGCCTAGTATTATAATTTTCTTAAAACCTCTAAGGATTGAACTCCTTAGAGGTTTTTTTTTATCATTCAAGCAAAGTGTAACTCTTCCATATCTAGATTATCACTTCATCTTATCCTCAAATCGTCACATCTTCTCATTAACACATTTTAACTCTCATTAAAAAAACTACCTTTGCGGCAAATCTTAAATTATAAGCAATTGCTATGAATCGCAACAACTATTTATTTTTATTTATTCTATTTTTCTGCAGCACAAGTCTGTTGTCTGCACAATCCACAGAAGAGAAAAAGCCTATTAACGTAAAATTCGGGGGCTATGTACACTCTTTGTTCACATATGATACTCGCCAAACAGTAAGTGCTCGTGAGGGCTTTATTTTGCTATATCCTAAGGATGAACTTTTGGATGCTAGTGGTAAAGATATTAACAAAGGTGGCGTTTATAATATGGCTGTTATTCAGTCGCGTGTGAATGCAAAAATCACAGGTCCGGATATCTTAGGTGCTAAAACCAATGGTTTATTAGAGGCTGAGTTTATCGGTAATGCCGAATCTGATGTAAATGGTATGCGTTTGCGTCATGCCTTTGTGAATTTGAACTGGGGAAAAACCTCTTTATTGATTGGTCAGACTTGGTCGCCACTTTTTGTTGCTGAAGTTTTTCCAGGAACCGTAGGAGCCAATGCTGGTTTGCCTTTTAAGCCATTTGCTCGTAATCCGCAAGTACGTTTGACTCATAAAACAGAAAATTGGAAATTTTTAGCAGCTTTGGCATCTGAGCGTGATTATACAAGTACAGGTCCTTTGGGGGCAGGTAACCGATATTTAAGAAATGCTGGTTTGCCAATTATACAAGGACAGGTTCATTATTATGCAGGAAAGCATTTGATAGGAGCTAGTGCTGAATACAAGACTATTAAACCTTCACTTTTGAGTACAACAGGATCTGAAGAGAATAACGATCTTCAAACTTGGAAGAATGACGAAACCCTTTCTTCATGGGCTTTAATGGGTTATTTCAAGTTGAATTTCAAGCCACTTACAATTAAAGCACAAGCAACTTACGGATCGAATATGACCGATGTGTTAATGTTAGGTGGTTATGCGGCTAAGAGTTTAAATCCTGTAACCAACGAAGCTTCTTACACACCAATTAAAGTGTTAGGAACCTGGGCTGACTTTTCATATCAGAAAAACAACTATGAATTTGCCTTATTGGCCGGTTATTCAAAAAATTACGGCGCTGATGATGAGGTTGTTTCAAATATGATCTATAGTCGTAGTCAGAATATTGGCGAGTTGTATCGTATTGCGCCTCGTGTGTCAAAAAAGATTAACAACTTAAAGCTAGAACTTGAAGCTGAATATACGGCTGCTGCATATGCAGATTCTACTGATGGAGCTATTAATGAGAAAGCTGAGGTGATCAATTCTCACTGGGTTGGAAACACTCGTATTTCTGTAGGTTTATACTATTTCTTCTAACGGAGAAATTACAATATATAGAAAAGCTTCACTGATGAAAATCGGTGAAGCTTTTTTTTTTCAGGCTCTGTTATTTAATATTTATTTACGGGCTAAATTTACCAGTAAAATCTTTAGTTCTTCATTTAGAAGTTTTGTATGGCATGAGTAATTGTTAATGATTAGACTAATTGCAACGGGTGTGCCATCTTGTCTTTTAAGGATTCCGGAATAAGATCTGACGCCCGTCATACTCCCTGTTTTTGCGCTGAAATTCCCTGCCAAGTCACTTTGTTTTCCAAAACTTTTGAGTGTGCCATTTTGACCTGCAATAGGTAGTGAATTGAAAAAGGATGTTGCATTTTCACTTCTATTCATATGTGCCAGGACTTGATTTAAAGCCTGAGCTGATATCGCATTAAAGTGGGATAGACCACTGCCATCAAACAGAAATAAGCTAGTGGAGTCAAGGCCTTTTGATTGCCAGAATTCTTTCAAAGCACTGATGCCCGATTGCCATGATCCTTCATTTTTCTCGTTCATCCCAATTTGAAATAAAAGATGATCAGCAAACAGGTTGATGCTTTTTTGATTGGTTAAAGCGACTATTTCAGATAGGGGAGGCGACTTGAATATCAGTAAGGTTTTCTGAGTTTTTGTTCTAAAATCCTGCTCTTTAATTGGGATGCCTCCAGCCTGAAGAACCTTATTCAAGTCTGAAAGTAAAACCATATCAGGTTTTGATACGGCACCTTTTACTTTAAAGTCAGAGCGATTTTGAGGAATGGTTCCCTCGACAAGTCTATGCGAATCTGTTGGACCACCAAAGATATAAGCTCGGTCTTTATTGATGGTTGAGCTCATCACTTGGTTGGAGAATGTGATGCCACTTTGTTTGCTGTCAACTTTTATAATTTTGGTAAATTGTCCGGCTTCTTTTGACTCAAAATGCAGTGTGTAAGTATTGTCCTTATAACTTATTGCATGAGGTACCGCTCCATAATAATTCCCTATATCTTCCCAAATCCATGTGCGTGGCACAGAGCTCTTGTAGCAAGTTGTATCAACGATCAGCTTGCCATTAATTTGATGAATTCCATTTTTTTTTAGCTCCTGATATATCGAAGAGATAAAGCGGTTATTCTTAGGAAAATATTTGGATGCCAGACTAGGATCTCCATTGCCTTTGATGATGAGATTCCCCATCAAAATGCCATTTTTATCAATTCGGCCAGTGATAATAACCTCTGTTTGGAATTGAAAATTGGCGTCTAAAATTTCAAGGGCTGCCGCTGTTGTCAGTAGCTTTTGTGTTGAAGCAGGAGTCAGGCTCTTTTTTGAGTTGTGAGCGGCAAAAATTTCACCTGTTTTTAGATCCCGAATCTCAATGCCAATGCTCGCTGATTTAAAGATATCTTGCTCTACAAAAGTATCAACCAGCTTTTGATCACTATAATTTTGTGCAAAGACAGAAATATAGGCTAAAAGGAGGTAAGTGATGAAACAGTATTTTAAAATAAATCGTGTCATTATGATGTGAGTATATCTTTTGATCATTTTGCGTCAATTCCTAATCAGTAATTCATAATTATTTACTCTTCCATTTCATTCAAAATATTTTCAACTTCTTTTTCGGTATTGTGAAGTTTTTCTTTGCAGATTTTTAAAAGTTCAGAAACACGTTTTACTTTGTCAGAGAGTTGATCCACATCCAATTCTTCATTTTCAATTGCCTGAATGGTTTCTTCAATTTCAGTAATGGCTTCGCGGTAGTTTATTTTCTTTTTAGGCATGGTTTTAATTATTTAAGATTTTGGAATTAAGATTGCTGCTTAAGATGGTTGTAATTTATCGTAAAGCTTTATTTTTTTATCCGTTTGACCTGACTTTCAACACTTCCTTTGGCAAATTTGGTTTCGATGATATCATCTTCTTTCAGTTGACTGACATCTTTTACGATTTTACCTTGGTTAAGTGTTAAAGTGTAGCCCTTTTTCAGGATGTTTTCAGGATCAGCGTATTTGGCACTTTGCTCGAAAAGTTCGAGTTGATGTTTGTGTTTATTAAAAAATCGACGACTTACGTTTCTTTGTTTTAAAAGAAATTGATTGAGATTCATTTGTTCCATATCAAGTAGATGCTTGATATTCAACTTTAAATCGAAAGAGTAAGTCTGTAATTGATGTTTTGAGTTACGCAATAGACTTTTGCCAGAAGCAATGATGCTTTGTCTGGCCATATCCAGTTGGTTATTTTTGTTGGCTAATATCTGACGAACTTGAGGGGTGAACTTTTGTGACAGTTGCTGTAGTCGATCAGAGGATTCTATTAGAATATCCTGGATACTGGCGATAAAATTCTCCTGTAGTCCTTCGTGATAGGCTTCGCATTCGTCAAAACAATCGATTAAGAATTCGGCAGCAGCCGTTGGCGTCTTTACTTTCACATTAGCCACCATATCTACGACACTTTCATCACGTTCATGACCAATTCCGGAAATGACTGGAATTGGGAATTGTGCAATATTTTGAGCCAGGGCATAAGTATCGAAGCAATTGAGATCAGAAGTTGAACCGCCACCGCGGATGATAACCACAACATCAAAAATATCTTCGTAAGCATATATTTTCTCTAAGGTTTCTATGATAGATGCCTCTGCCTGATTCCCTTGCATAATAGCCGGGAATAGTTTGTGGTGAAATTTATATCCTTGTGAATTAGTATCCAGTTGATTCACAAAATCTTCATAACCGGCTGCCGTTGGTGATGATATAAGGGCTATAGTTTTTGGAATTTCCGGAAACAGAAGATCCCGATTCATATCAAAGACACCTTCTTGTTTTAATTTATCGATAACCTCTTTTTTCCTTCGAGCCATATCACCCAAGGTATATGTGGGATCAATATCCTTAATATTTAGGCTGTAGCCATATATTTCCTGGAACTCGACACTAACTTTTATCAAAACTTTAATCCCGGAACTAAGAGTTTGTCCTGTACTGGTTTTGAAATAAGGATGAAGCATTCTAAAGGTGTATGCCCATATCGTCGCACGCGCTTTAGCTGTAATCTGGTCGGTGTTTTCGTCTTTTTCGATTAGTTCCAGATAGCAATGTCCTGTTTGAGTTTGCCTCAGTTCTGATATTTCGGCAATCACCCAAATTTCATCCGAAAAGGCATTGGATAAATGCGATTTAATTTGATTGTTGAGCTGATATAAGGATATGCCTTTCACAGATGGGAGTTTATTTGATAAGATAAATTGATTATGTGTTCTCTGTACGTCTTACAAAATAGTTATTTTCTTCTTTGTTTCATCAAATATTCAGTGGGGTTCTCAATATAATGTTCGGGGTCAATATCCTTGTTTTTGTTTGCTTCCATGGCATCCAATTCTCTTTGTTGAATGGCATCAATTTCATCCTGATTATTGGCAACACCCATTGTGTATATTATCGTTTTATTAATCTGACCCTTTGGTGTGTAAAAGATCCACTTTTCATGTCGTTTGCCGTTCTTGTAAAATCCATCAATTTTAATAATGCCATTGTTATAATAGGTTGTGAAAGCATTATTTAATTTACCATTTAAATAGTGAGCACTGATGATTTTTTTTCCAGACCTGTTATAACGAATCCACTTTCCGTGTTTAAGGTTATTTTTATATTCATAGGTTTCGTATTCTTGGCTATTGGGATAGTAATACGTGCTTAATCCATCCTTTTTTCCATCCACATAATATTCCTGAATCAGAATCTGTTCGTTTTTGTCAAAATATTGCCACAACGAATCTTTCTTTTTGTTTGTATAGTTACCACTAGCAGCTAATTGTCCATAGGTATTGTATAGTTTTGCTTTGGCATTTTTCCCTTTATTAGAAAATAATAAATGTGCTTTTAGTGCTCCATTGTCATGATAACGAAGCATCTCACCTTCAGGATAGCCATCTTTGAAGTTTCCGGCATATATTTTTCTTCCCATTGGAGTGGTATTTTCCCAATAGCCCTGTTTGCGCCCCTGTTCATCTTCTTGATTGATGTTTTGAGCGGATAGAGTCAATGAAAATAGGAAGATCAAGCTGAAAGAAATGAATTTTGACATGAGTTTATACTTAATGTGTTGGATCTGTTAGTGTTGAATATTTAAATTGTTCTCTCTCAAAAATAGTAAGAATTTGTGAGAGAATAGTCGTTTGGGAGAAAGGCAAAATAATAAATGATATTCAGACTTCTGAGGATACTTTGAAAGATATGGAGAGCTATTTTAGTGCTGAACTGTGTTTGTAAGTTTTTAACTTGATAAAATAAAAAATGCCTACTGAAAATTATCAGTAGGCATTTTTTTATATTGAAGAAGCAGACGTGAATTGTCACGTTTACTTCTTAACTTTTAATTACTTCACTTCTTCGAAGTCAACATCAGTTACTTCATCGTCAGCTTTAGTTTGCTGTCCGCCTTGAGCACCTGCATCAGGTCCTGGCTGTCCAGCTTGTTCTTGAGCTTGAGCGTTGTAGATATCCTGAGATGCTGCCTGGAATACAGTATTCAATTCTTCAATAGCTGCATTGATTGCTTCAACATCCTGAGCTTTATGAGCTTCTTTCAATTTATTAAGAGCATCTTCAATTGGCTGTTTTTTGTCAGCTGGTAATTTATCACCAATCTCTTTCAATTGTTTTTCAGTTTGGAAGATTGTACTGTCTGCCTTATTCAAGGTGTCAACCTTCTCCTTAGCCTTATTGTCAGCTTCTTCATTTGCTTTTGCTTCGTCTCTCATACGTGAGATTTCTTCATCTGATAATCCAGAAGAAGCCTCAATACGAATTGACTGCTCTTTTCCTGTTCCTTTATCCTTAGCAGATACGTTTAGGATACCATTTGCATCAATATCGAACGTTACTTCGATTTGTGGTACACCACGCTGTGCTGGAGGAATGTTATCTAAGTTGAAACGACCGATAGTCTTGTTGCCATTTGCCATTGGACGCTCACCTTGTAGTACGTGAATGTCTACAGAAGGCTGGTTGTCGGCAGCAGTGGTAAAGGTTTCAGTTTTCTTAGTTGGAATAGTTGTATTAGCTTCGATAAGCTTAGTCATTACACCACCCATTGTTTCGATACCCATTGAAAGTGGAGTCACATCCAAAAGAAGAACGTCCTTAACTTCACCAGTTAATACACCACCCTGAATAGCAGCACCTACAGCAACAACCTCATCAGGGTTAACACCTTTTGATGGCGCTTTGCCGAAGAACTCCTGAACGATATTCTGAATAGCAGGAATACGAGTTGATCCACCTACTAAGATAACCTCATCAATTTCTGATTTAGTAATACCCGCATCTTTAAGAGCTAGTTTACATGGCTCAAGTACAGCTTGAATTAATTTATCAGCCAGTTGTTCAAATTGAGCACGAGATAATGTTCTAACCAAGTGTTTAGGCATACCGTTTACAGGCATGATATATGGCAAGTTGATTTCAGTGCTTGTTGAGCTTGACAATTCAACTTTGGCTTTTTCAGCAGCTTCTTTTAAACGCTGAAGAGCCATTGCATCTTTACGAAGATCTAAGTTCTCATCTTTAAGGAATTCTTCTGCCAACCAGTCAATAATGATTTGGTCGAAATCGTCACCACCTAAGTGAGTATCACCATTGGTTGATTTTACTTCGAAAACGCCGTCACCTAATTCCAGAACCGAGATATCAAAAGTACCACCACCAAGGTCGAATACGGCAATCTTCATGTCGTGATCTTTCTTATCCAGACCATAAGCCAATGAAGCTGCTGTAGGCTCATTAATAATACGCTTAACAGTTAAACCTGCAATCTCACCAGCTTCTTTAGTCGCCTGACGTTGTGCATCGTTAAAATATGCAGGAACGGTAATTACAGCTTCTGTTACTTCTTGTCCTAAATAATCTTCAGCAGTTTTCTTCATTTTTTGAAGAGTCATTGCTGAAATTTCTTGTGGAGAATATTTACGATCGTCGATTAATACACGTGGAGTGTTGTTGTCGCCTTTAACGACTTTATAAGGTACACGTTCGATTTCTTTAGTTACTTTATCGTATGTTTCACCCATGAAACGCTTGATAGAAGAAATCGTTTTAGTTGGGTTAGTAATCGCTTGACGTTTTGCAGGATCACCAATCTTTCTTTCTCCGTTTTCAATAAAAGCCACAATAGATGGTGTGGTTCTTTTTCCTTCGCTGTTAGGAATTACAACTGGTTCATTTCCTTCCATTACAGAAACACAAGAGTTGGTTGTTCCTAAGTCGATTCCAATAATCTTACCCATTTTATTATTTATTTAAGTTTTTAATATTCGATTTTGTTTTTGAGTTCATTTTTAAACTCGATTGGATTTAATCAAAGCCTGTGCCAATATATTTTCTGCCAAAAGCAATGCATATTTGGCACTGAGATTGTCAAAAAACGGCTTTTACATGTCAGAATTGCTGCCAAAAAGACATGATTGCGTCATCAATCACGAAAGAATAGTTTGTGTTTGGAGCAAGTATCCTGTGACTATCAGATTAAAAGTCGAGTTTGTCTTTGTTTATAGAATATTCTCGTCCATCTAGTTTATCTCTAACTGTTTCAACTTATTTCAATCTTTTTCTAACTTTGCGGAGTAAAGTTGCAATACTTAAAGTAGCTTTGCAGATTGAACTGTTTAAAAATTAGCAACAAAAAAAATGTCAATTCATAAAGAATCAATTAAACGAGTGACCACTCATATTCTTTCGGAGATGAAGCTGAAAGGAGAAAAAATTGCCATGTTAACATCTTACGATTATTCAATGGCTAGTATAGTTGATAAGGCAGGTGTGGATGTGATTCTAGTTGGAGACTCTGCTTCGAATGTGATGGCGGGTCATGAAACAACACTTCCAATAACTTTGGATCAAATGATATACCATGGCGCTTCGGTGGTTCGGGCTGTCAATCGTGCATTAGTTGTTGTCGACTTACCTTTTGGAACTTACCAGGGAAACTCGAAAGAGGCTTTATGTTCTTCTATTCGTATCATGAAGGAATGTAGTGCTGATGCCGTAAAGTTGGAAGGTGGACGTGAGATCCTGGAATCGGTTAATCGTATTTTATCAGCAGGTATTCCTGTAATGGGACATTTGGGATTAACCCCGCAGTCGATTCATAAATTTGGGACTTATGCCGTTCGGGCAAAAGAGGAGGAAGAAGCTCAAAAATTATTGGAAGATGCTAAAATGCTAGAAGAGGCGGGTTGTTTTGCCATTGTTTTAGAAAAAATACCAGCAAGTTTGGCAACTAAAGTTGCTGAATCAATTTCAATTCCGGTTATCGGAATTGGTGCAGGAGGTGGCGTTGATGGTCAGGTTTTAGTTGCACATGATATGCTGGGAATTACACAGGAGTTTTCGCCACGTTTTTTAAGACGATATCACAATTTGTTTGCCGAAATGAAGGGGGCAGTTGAGAATTATATCGAAGATGTGAAGTCGAAAGATTTTCCAAACGAAAGAGAGCAATATTAAGAATTTATAAATATTGAATTAGTGATTTTAGATTGCTAATGATACATTGACATATGGCAAAAGAAAAAAGATTAGAGGTATTGTATGAGGATAATCATATTATAGCTGTAAATAAGCGAAGAGGCGATATCGTTCAGGGAGACAAAACCGGAGATGAGCCTTTGAGCGAAATGGTAAAGGCTTACATTAAAGAGAAATACAATAAGCCAGGCGATGTTTATTTAGGCTTGCCTCACAGACTGGATAGACCTGTTAGTGGTGTTGTAATTTTTGCTAAAACAAGCAAGGCTCTTACTCGTCTGAATTTAATGTTTCAACAAAAAGGAGAGGAAGTTCGTAAGGTTTACTGGGCTATTGTAAGTAGTTGTCCTAGACTTGAAGAAGAAGTTCTGACACACTTCTTATTGAAAAATGAAGAAAGAAATAAGAGTAATGTTTTCGATAAGAAGAAAAAAGGGGCCAAAGAATCGACTTTAGAGTACAAACTTTTGACTCGATCACAGAAGTATTACTTATTGGAGGTTAAACTACATACAGGACGTCATCATCAAATTCGTGCTCAGCTGGCAAGAATTGGTTGTCCGATTCGTGGTGACTTGAAATATGGTTACCCTCGTTCGAACAAAGGGGGAGGTATCGACCTTCATGCACGTGAAATTAGTTTCATGCATCCGGTAAAACAGGAACCGATTACCATTAAGGCACCGATTCCTAAAAACGATAATCTTTGGAAAGAGTTATACCATTTGGTTATAGGTAAATCTTAAGGATAATTCAGCGATAAAATAAAAATGGCTAAATCTTCAGCATATGTTTGAGGATTTAGCCATTTCTTTTTTACGAACGCTGAGGTTTACTCGTCGAGCATGTCTTTTTCGAAATAAAGAGGCAGTAATTGCTTGATGTTTTCTATTTCGAATATCTGTTTTTGTCCATAAAGGAAAACTTGCATGGGGGTATTGTGACGCTCTTCGGTTTCCAATAAAACCTGACGGCAGCTCCCACAAGGTGGAATAGGTCTTTCAAGAAATTGCCCATTGTTATAACAAGCAATTGCAATGCTTTTAACAGGGATATTAGGGTATTTTGAATTGGCATAAAACATGGCAACTCTTTCGGCACATAAACCTGACGGATAGGCTGAGTTTTCCTGATTACTTCCCTGAATGATTTCGCCATTCTCAAGTAATATAGCAGCTCCAACACTAAATTTTGAATATGGGGAATATGATGACTGAGTGGCTTCTTTGGCTTTATTAATCAATTCTTGATTGATAGAATCAAGTTCTTCGATTGAATTGTATTCTAGAACAGTTGTAATTAGTTGAGTTTTCTTCATTACCATACAAATTTCCTGATAAATAATTTTTTATTACAAATTAACGGAGAATAGTAGGATTGTATTTTGATTTCCTATTTTTATGGTTGTTTACTAGAAGTGGCGATAAAGATATAGAATTATTATTAATATTTTGTAAAGGTGTATTTTTAATCCCTTTTGAAAATCATATTTTTCAAATATTGAAATCGACAATAAGCCTCTGGTTAATGATAGATTACGGTTCTAATATTATAAAGAAAGATATATGAAATTACATAAGCCTCTACTGATTTTTATTGTTTGTTGTCTGTTCTCAACACTGACTTTTGCCGAGAAAAACCCGAGGAAGGTTTATATTGACAAATACAAAGAATTGGCAATTCTTGAAATGCAACGTACAGGAATACCTGCCAGTATAACTTTAGCACAAGGCTTGCTCGAATCAGGCAATGGAAATTCAACTTTGGCTACAAAAGCCAATAATCATTTTGGAATAAAATGTCACGATTGGACCGGACCATCGATTAAAATTGATGATGATAGGAAAAATGAGTGTTTTAGAAAGTATAAAGATCCTTATCAGTCCTACAAAGATCATTCTGAATTTTTGACGAAAAGATCACGTTATGAATTCTTATTCAAACTGAAACCAACCGATTATAAAGGCTGGGCCAGGGGATTGAAAAAAGCGGGTTATGCTACCCACCCTAAATATGCTCGCATGCTGATCGATATTATTGAGGAGGAGGAGTTATATCTTTTTGATAGTAATACCAATAGAAATCAGTCCAGTCATCATGAAAAATCAAAATTTGAGAAGAGTCTAGGTGATTTAGATCTAAGGTTAGAGGTTGCCAATGGGGTTCATTTTATTAAGGTTATAAAGGGAGATACTTTTTACAATTTAGAAAAGAATATGGGGGTTAGCCGAGCCAAATTGTTGAAATATAATGAACTTCCTAAAGACTATGTTTTAAGTATAGATCAAATTTTATATTTCCATAAAAAAAGGAATAAGGCGGCCAGAGGATACAATTTCCACCTGGTAAAAGCGGGTGAGACTTTGTACGATATTTCTCAGAAGTATTGTGTGAAGCTTAAGAGAATTCGAAAGTTTAATGGTTTTTCTAAGAAACATGAAGTTTCTGCAGGCGACAGGGTTTATTTACGCAAAAGATAAGTTTAAAAATATTCCAGAGGAAAGAGAAAGACTATGTATTTATTAAAGAAGCGTTTTCTTTTGCTTTGAAGAAATTGCAAAAAATAACTTCTGATTTGAAGTCGCCTGAAGAGGGGCTTGAAAAAAAGGAGCAGTTTGGATTTCGGGTAGCATACCAACCTGTAATGTCGAAAAATAGAGTTTTTAATAAATAATAATTTCGTTATGAATAAATATCTTATGACCAGTCTTATTGGCCTAGCTATGTGTAGCTGTTCTATTACTCAAACTGTAGTAGAAGCTCCTTCGAGAATTAATATACCTAAGAATGCTTTATTTATTTCTCAATCAGGAACGGAATCGAATGTGTTGCAAACACTTATCGATTTGGAAAATAATGAGATGGTTGTTTTGACTTACAATCATTCTAATTTAATAAATGTAACAAGAACAGGCATAATTTTAAATCCTAACGATTATAAGCACTCTGTTGTAAAAGGAACTGATGCTCCTTTTGAGGAGGAAGTGGAACCACCTAAACCAGCAATAGTTGAAGAGAAATAGTTCAAGAATCATAGTCTGCATCCATTTGATGTAGATTATCTTACTACCCGATTATGACACGAAAAATAAAGTGGTGAATTTTTATGATTTAAAAAACCTCTTATTACCAAATTGACGTTTAGCAATAAGAGGCTTTTTATTTTAGAAGCAGTATCTATTCTCTTCAATTAATTTTTTAGCAATTATTCGTCGAGATTCTTTACTATTTAAACCTGAGTGTTTGGTGAAACGTTTGATGCCAAGTAGCATCATTCTTAATTCATCGCCAGAGGCAAAAGAATTAAGGGCATCTTTGGCATTTTTGTGAATACGATCAGCCGCATCGTACAAGAAAACTTCTGCCATGGCAATTTGTTCTTTGCAGTTTTCTTCTCCTTTTAATTCAATCAAGCGCTCAACTCTCAATAAAACAGATTCTGACAAGTAACAATCGGCAATGATATCTGAAATATTCATTAGTACCTCTTGCTCCTCACCTAATTTCTTCATGAATTTCTGAGCGGCAGCACCTGCTACTAAAAGAGCGGCTTTCTTAAAATTAGCGATAAGCTTATTTTCTCTGATGAACAGACTATCATCAACTTCACCAAAGTCAGGGATGGACATTAATTCTTTAGCAACGGCTTGTGAAGCGGATAAAAGGGGAAGTTCATTTTTAAAGGCTTTTTTCAGAAGGAAATCGACAACCAACATGCGGTTGATTTCATTGGTTCCTTCAAATATGCGGTTGATACGTGAGTCGCGATATGCTCTTTCCATAGGTGCTTCAGAAGAATAACCCATGCCACCGTAAATCTGTACGCCCTCGTCTACCACAAAATCCAGAGCTTCTGAACTAGCGACTTTCAGAATGGCTGATTCTGCGGCAAATTCTTTTTGAGCCTTTATAACTGCATCTTCTTTGCTCATTCCATTATCTATTAATTCAGTTAGGTTGTTATGTATATCGTTGCTGCATCGATAAATGGCCGATTCGATTGCAAATAGACGAATACATTGTTGTCCCATCTTAGCTTTTATGGCTCCAAAATTGGAGATACTCTTCCCAAATTGAACACGTTCGTTAGCATAAGTAATTGTGTTGGTGATGACATTTTTTCCGGCTCCCAATACAGCTGCAGCTAGTTTTAGTCTTCCATTATTCAAGACGTTTAGTGCAATTCGGAAACCATCACCCCTTTGGCCCAGAAGGTTTTCTGATGGAATTTTACAATCCTCAAAAAATATCATGCAGGTTGAAGATCCTTTGATTCCCATTTTTGGCTCTTCCTGACCCAAACTGATGCCATCGTACGATTTTTCAACAATAAAAGCACTCAGTTCTTTGTCATCGTCGATTTTTGCAAATACCGTGAAGACATCGGCAAAGCCAGCATTGGTAATCCACATTTTTTGTCCATTTAGAATGTAGTGCTTGCTTTCCTTGCAAAATGTGACTTTTGATTTACATGAACTGGCATCAGAACCAGCTCCGGGTTCTGTTAAGCAATAGGCTCCTTTGTATTCACCACTTGCTAGTTTGGGGAGGTATTTGTTTTTTTGTTCTTCAGTTCCATAATAAAGAATAGGAAGCGTGCTTATGCCAGCATGAGCTGCAAATGCAACCGCAAATGAGCTGTAGGTTCCGATTATTTCGGTGCTTAACATAGAGGTGTTCATGTCTTGTCCAAAACCTTCATATTTTTCGGGTATAGCTATGCCCAATAACCCCAGTTCTCCAGCCTTACCCAAAAGTTCAACCATCAAACCGTCTTTCTTGTTATCGATTTCATCGAGTAGGGGGGCGACTTCTTTTTCAAGAAAATCCCTACAGGTTTCTTTAATCATGATTTGTTCTTCAGAGAATTCTTCTGGAATGAATATGTCTTGCGGTTTGGTTTCTTTTACCAGGAATTCACCGCCTTTGGGATATTTTGTCGTTGTCATATCTGAGGATTTTTGAGTTCTTAATATTTTAAAATATCTGTTAGTGTTTTTCTTTTTGGACTAGAAGACTTCGAATATTCCAGCTGCCCCTTGCCCAGATCCCACACACATGCTGACCATGCCATATTTTTGTTTCTGTTTTTTCATTTCATGAATCAACTGGACAGTCAATTTTGTTCCTGTGCAGCCCAGAGGATGTCCCAGAGCAATTGCCCCTCCATTTATATTTGTAATGTTAGGGTTGATATTCAGCTCTCTCATAACAGCCAAAGCCTGAACCGCAAATGCTTCATTCAATTCCAATTGTTCAATTTGATTCATCGCTATGCCCGACCGTTTCAGAACTTTGGGAATCGCAGTAATAGGACCAATACCCATGTGTTTGGGTTCCACTCCGGTCACAGCATAATTGACGAAACGAGCGATGGGCTCAACATTAAGTTCTTTAAGCATCTTTTCTGATACAACCAGAACGAAGGCAGCGCCATCTGAGGTTTGTGAGGAATTTCCAGCAGTAACTGTGCCTTTCATATCAAATACAGGTCTGAGTTTACTTAAACCCTCTAATGTTGTATCTTTTCTTGGGCCTTCATCCTGAGAGATAATATGTTCTTTTTGCTCCAATATGTCGTTTCCATTTACGAAATTCTCAATCACTTTGATGGGGACAATTTCATCAGCAAATCGATTATTTGAAATGGCCTCTATCGCTTTTCTGTGAGAATGAAAGGCGAATTGGTCCTGATCTTCACGAGAGATATTGTATTTTTTGTGGAGGGCTTCTGCTGTGATTCCCATATTCCAGTACCAATCTGGATTGCCTTTGGCTATATTTAGGTTTGGAACAACTCGCCAACCTCCCATGGGAATCAATGACATGGATTCAGCACCACCAGCCAGTATACAATCCGCCAACCCCATTTCAATTTTTGAAGCAGCTATTGCGATGGATTCCAGTCCTGAAGAACAGTAGCGGTTAACCGTCATTCCAGGAATCGTAACACTATTCAGTCCCATTAAAGAAATCATCCGGCCCATATTCAGGCCCTGTTCAGCTTCCGGCATGGCATTCCCTACGATCACATCATCTATTTGGGTATTCGTGAGCATAGGGAATTGTCCCATGATTTCCTGAACGAGTTTGGCTGCCATATCATCGGGGCGAATCAGACGAAGCTTTCCTTTTTTTGCTTTTCCTACTGCAGTTCGTTTTGCGGCTATTATATATGCGGTCATAATATTTTGTGTTAGAGATTGATCTGTAGAATAACTTTAGGATTAGATTTTTTCAATATGAATAAATCAATTTCTTAATATTTTCCCTTTTTGTAATAGGCTTTGCATACGTTCCAGGGTTTTTTTCTGCTGGCAAAGTTTCACAAAGGTTTTGCGCTCCAGATTTAAAAGATAATTCTCTGAAACCTGGGAAGGTTCATTTAACTCACCTCCACTAAGTATTTTACCCAGTTCGATTGAGATGTGTTTGTCGTATTCTGAAATATAATTTCCGACCTGCATGCCGTCTGCACCCGAATAAACCAAACTAAGGCCTTCCTGACCAAGAACCGTAATATCCTTGGGTGGAATAGGAGGGGTGTAACCCTTTTCTATCATTATAAGGGCGGCTTGCTTAGCATATTTGAGTTGATGTTTTCTGCTGACAACAATTTCGTCAAGATCTTTTCTGAGGTAGCCCAGGTCGAAAGCTTCCCAAGCTGATGTCGAAACTTTAGCTTGTCCGATGGTTAGAAATTTATCTCTGAATCGGTTAATTCGGACATCATCTGTTTGGATTTCGTTAGATAAGCGTAAGGCAAATTCTTTTGTCCCTCCTCCGGCTGGAATAACTCCCACACCGAGCTCAACTAATCCCATATAGGTTTCGGCATGCGCAATCACCTTATCACAATGCATACTAATTTCACAACCGCCACCAAGCGCCATGTTATGAGGTGCAGCAATGACAGGGAATGGTGCATATTTAAGTTTGAGCATGGTGTTTTGGAATGTTTTTACAACCATGTCCAATTCGTCATATTCTTGTTCAATAGCTAACATGAAGACCAACCCGATATTTGCTCCGGCAGAAAAATGATCGCCTTCGTTTGATATGATTAGAGCTTGGTGATCAGTTTCTGTAATTTCGATGGCTTTATTGATTCCCTGAATAATTTCACTTCCGATGGTATTCATCTTAGAATGAAATTCTAAATTGATGATGCCATCACCAAGATTGATTATGCTACAGCCTTCATTTTGCCATAAGGTTTGGCTCGAGCGGATATTCTTAAGAGAAATAAATTGCTCCGAACCGGGAATTGTAATGTGTTTGTTTGCACTGATATTGTAATACTGCTGGTGTCCATCCTTAAGCTGATAAAATGATTCTTTATTTTCCATCATTTCATAAATCCAGGCAGCGGGTTTCATACCAAGTTTTTCCATTTGTGGAATGGTTTTCTCGAGGCCCAAACTATCCCAGATTTCAAAGGGGCCAATTTCCCAAGCAAAGCCTGCGCACATGGCTTCATCAATCTTAAACAAATCGTCTGTTATTTCGGGTATACGGTTCGAGATATAGGCAAATAAGCCGAAAAAGAGTTTTTGATAAAAGAGATTGATTTTGGAATCGCCGGAAATCAAACTTTTTATTCTCTTTGTTACTTCTGGGAGTGCTTTTGCCTTTTCAAATTCTGCAATTTTTAATTTTTGCATAGGTTGATAGTCAAAGCTATCCAGGTTTAGACTTAGGATTTCACTCTCACCATTTTCTTTTTTTACTTTTTTATAAAATCCCTGTTTGGTTTTAGAACCCAGCCACTTCAGATCTAACATTTTTTGAATATGCTCAGGCACTAAGAAAGTTTCCCTGGCTTCATCATTAACTAAAGCTTTTTGTAAGTTTTGTGCTACAAACACCAAGGTATCAAGCCCAACAACATCGCAGGTTCTGAAAGTTGCAGATTTGGGTCGACCAATAATAAGACCCGTTAGTTTATCTATTTTCTGAACAGAGAAATCCATCTCGTCCATCAGGTGAACAACAGACATCATAGAATAAATGCCAACTCTGTTTGCAATAAAAGCAGGGGTGTCTTTACAAGGCACGACAGATTTCCCAAGGAATCGTTCTCCGTAATGCGAGATGAATTCGACGACTTCTTTTAACGTTTCCTTAGCCGGGATAATTTCCAGTAGTTTTAAATATCGTGGGGGATTAAAAAAATGGGTTCCACAGAAATAGTGTTTGAAATTTTCACTTCTTTCCTGAGTTAATAATTGAATCGGAATACCCGACGTATTAGTCGTTATTAATGTATTTTCTTTTCTATAAAGTTCAATCTTTTCGTAGAGTGCTTTCTTTATCTCAAGATTTTCGACAACAACTTCAATTATCCAATCACAGTCATTTATTTTAGAAAGGTCATCGTCGAAGTTTCCCAAAGTTATTCTTTGGGTAAATTCTTTTTTGTATAATGGATCCGGTTTTAGTTTTAAAGTCCGATTGAAAAGCTCATGCGTGATTCTATTCTTAACTTGAGGATCGCTCAGGTCCAGTCCAAGCTTGACTTCTTTCTCGCTGAGTTCCTTTGGGGCAATATCCAGTAATAGCACCTGAACGCCAATGTTCGCAAAATGACAAGCAATTTGTGCACCCATTACACCTGCTCCAAGTACGGCAACTTTCTTTATTTTATAGTTCATAGTGTGTGATTTATCGATAGAATGAGATTAGTTGGTATAGATATCTTTGATTAGATCCCGATATTTTTCTCTTAAAACCTTACGTTTTAGTTTAAGTGTTGGTGAAAGTTCTCCCGTTTCAGGGGTCCAGGTATCGGTTACAAGTCGCATACTTTTTATACGCTTGGGGTGATCGTAGTGTTTATTGTTTTTTATTAATTCACGCCAGATACGTTTTATGATTCTGTCGTTACTAATAATTTGTTCCTTACTGTTGTATGGAATGTTTTTTCGTTTCGCATAGGACTCCAAAAAATCGAAATTTGGTGAAATAATCACTGCAGGGAAACGTTCTGCTTCACCAATGACAATAACCTGATCGATAAAGGGAGATTCTTTTAATTTGTTTTCCATTACTTGCGGTGCGATGTATATCCCACCTGATGTTTTGAATATCTCCTTTTTTCTATCTGTGATTTTCAGAAACTTATTATCCTCCATACAGCCTATATCTCCTGTATGAAACCAGCCATTTTCATCGATAACTTGTTGGGTCAGTTCCGGATCTTTATAATAACCCAACATGATATTTGGGCCTTTGGCTAATATTTCGCCATCGTCAGCTATTTTCACTTCCACACCTTTGATAAGGGGGCCAACAGTTCCGAAGCGGATATCAGGCCATGTGCTTTGATTGGCAGCAATAATTGGTGAGGTTTCAGTCAGACCATAGCCCTCTTGTACCGGAATACCAGCCGCCCAAAATAAGCGTTCCAAACGAACCTGAAGAGCCGCTCCTCCGGAACACATGAATAGGATGTTACCGCCTAAAGCTTCTTGCCATTTACTGAAAACAAGTTTTCTGGCAATTTTTAATTTAAACTCATACCATTCTCCGTTTGCTCTGTTAAGTTCATACCGGTAGCCTAGGCTTACAGCCCAGTTGAATAGGGAACGCTTAAAAAAACTGAGACTTTTCCCTTTGGCCATAATTTTATCGTATACCTTCTCTAAAAGTCGTGGAACTGTTGCAAACCCATGCGGTTTAATTTCTTGCAAGTTTTCTCCAATGGTATCCATGCTTTCGGCATAATAAATACTGAGGCCTTTGTATTGGTATTGATAATTAACCATACGCTCGTAAACGTGATTGATGGGTAAAAAACTTAAAACCTTGTGGCTTGAATTAAGGATTAAACGTTCAGCTGAAGCCAGAACATTACTTAGAAAATTTTGATGAGAAAGCATCACACCTTTGGGTGTACCAGTAGTCCCGGATGTATAAATAATGGTTAATAAATCTTTAGGTGAAATGCTGTTTTTTATCTCAAGAAGTTTTTCCGTCTGTTTACTTTCAGATTCTGTCCCAAGTTTTAATAATGTTGACCAGTTTACAACCTCATTGATCTGATCAAATGAGTAAACTTTGGGTACGAAAGTTTGATTGTCAACGGCCTCCTGAATTTTTGTATAATGCGTTTCGTTTGCAACAAAAATAGCTACAGGTTTACAGTGCTCAATTATATAATTGTAGCTTTTGCTTCCTATGGTTGGGTAAAGAGGCACATGAACTAAGCCGGATTGGGCCAAGGCCATGTCTAAGAAGTTCCATTCAGGGCGGTTGTTTGAAATACTAACAACACGGTCCCCTTTTTTAAATCCTAATTCTAGAAAAGCAAATGCTAACAGATTTGAATTACGGATATACTCTTGTGTGCTGTAACTTATCCATACTCCATCTTCTTTCTTTACAAGAGCTGAGAGTTTATCAGGGAAATGCTGCTGATAATTATCTAATAAATCAAATATGCGCGTTACCATAAGCCTATATTTTGATGTTAAACGGACTTCTGTTGGCGTATGCCTATATTGTTTTCTAATGATAATGGGAGAATCTACGCACCTGATGAGGTGTATAGATTGTTAAAAGTAACGAAACTCAACTGCACAGATCGGGAAACATGTTTCGTTGAAAATGTGGATTTATTTAATCCTCTTTAAAAGTTAAGCAAATCTTTTTTGAAAAGGAAAAATATTTTGTGAAGGGAACTGTAGCTTCTTTGTGAAAGAAATTAATACTGTGTTTTAAGAATTAAAATTCATGGATTGGGCCGATCAACAAAAAAGAGGTTACCTCTTGGAGATAACCTCTTTCTATCAAATTTATTTAATAATTCCTAGTCGGTTAGGAGCTTGTAGTTATTGATTTGCTGAAAACCTCTCAGGAAATCACCAATATCCATCTTTTTCTTTCCAGCCATTTGAATGGTAGTTAGATTTATAAAACCGCCATCAACAGCCACTTTTAAGTATGTTTTCTTATCACTTATAAGTGAACCTGTAGGGTGTGAATGTTCTGCTATTTCTTTAAATGCAGAATAGACTTTAAGAGCTACTTTTTTATCATTAGCGTCTATGAGTTCTGTCCATGCTGCCGGGTAAGGACTCAGCCCTCTAATGTGATTGTGAATCTTATCAATTGTGGCTGACCAGTTTATTTTACAATCATCCTTAAAGATTTTTGGAGCTACTTTTAGTGTTTCGCCTTCAGTAATTAAATCTTCTTGTGGAATTTGCGGATAGCCACCGGCTTCAATGGCCCGAACAGTTTTGACAACCAGTTGAGATCCGATTTCCATTAATTTATCATGTAAAATCTCAAGGTTATCATTTTCTCCAATATTGACTTTTTCCTGAAAAATGACATTCCCGGTGTCTATTTCTTTTTGCAGGAGAAAGGTGGATACACCCGATTCTTTGTCTCCATTCATAATTGCCCAATTGATGGGCGCAGCGCCACGGTAGTGAGGGAGTAAAGAAGCATGAAGATTTAATGTTCCATATTTAGGCATATTCCAGACCATTTCGGGTAACATTTTAAATGCTACCACGACTTGTAAATCGGCATTTAGTGCTTTTAATTCTGCAAGAAAGTTCTCATTTCTGAATTTCTCGGGTTGGAGAATGGGTAGGCCTTTTTCAAGAGCATATTTTTTTACAGCTGACTCTTGAATTTTTTGACCTCGACCGGCTGGTTTATCCGGATTGGTAACAACTCCAACAACATTGCAGCCTGACTCTATTAGGGCATTAAGCGGAGCTACAGCAAATTCGGGAGTTCCCATATAAACAATTCGTAAGCTATTCTGACTCATGTTGTCTTTGTTTTTTATTCTTTTAAAGTTTGATTGCCTTTGGTATGTTTGGGAAAGTAAGGACAGTGTTTGCATCCATTTCCGCAACAATAGCCTCTTTCACTGAGGTATTTCTTAGTTAATATGCGGTAGCCATCGGGGCTCATGTAGTAATCGATATCTGGTTTTAATTCGTCGAACATAGTAAATCAGTCGTCTGTTTGAGGAGGTTTCATCCCTATTGTTTAATTTCAAGGAATTGTTTCATTTTCTCATTTTTGATCGTCACTGATAAGTGATATTGAGAAATTTTCCAAGTTCCATTTTTTAATGTCAACACACCTGAGGCTCGGCACACGCCCATCCATGTATTGAGTAGTTCATTGAACCAGGCTGTATGACCATCTTCTGAAAAATAGATTTTTCTGTCGAATGCTTTAAAATCCCAAGCTTTGCCTTTAGCAAAATAAGGCTCACAAAATGAATAAAATTCGTGTTTTGTCCATCTCTCAGAAGCATCAGTTCCTATATAAATGGCATCATCTGCAAAAGCTGAGAAATAGCTGTCAATATCGGCATGACTTGCTGCTAAATGCCAATTATCTAATAGCGTGTTCAAGTCTTCAGAGGTTGTCTCTGTTTTGTCTTGACAAGACCCTAAAGTAATTATGACTGCCAGAAAAAATAGAATTCGCTTAAGCATCTTTTTTCGAGAAAAGTTTAGCTGGATTAATCTTTTTAAAGAAATTAATATAGACATCGATATTTAAGATTCCTGAATCAGTTGTAGCCTTATAGGTCAGTATAATACCCAATGGAAGAATAACAATGGATGAAATCCACATTCCCACGAATGGAGATAAAACAAGCTCGCGTGCAGCTCGTTCACCCGTCATTGAAATGATGTAATAGATGATAAAGAAAATAACCGATACGATAACAGGCATACCCAAACCACCTTTTCTGATGATAGCGCCTAGAGGTGCTCCAATAAAGAAAAAGATAATGCAGGCGAAAGATAATGTGAATTTACGATGCCATTCGTTATCGTGTTTTTTTATCCACTTATTTTTAGCTTGTTGTATAGATAAATTTCTTGAAATACGCTCCTTGGATTTTCGACTGTAAGTTAGCGCATTGCCAACCGATCTGAGTTTGTCACTTAAGTCGAGTTGTTGATATAATGAGTCAGCACTCCAGGTTTTAGCATTTAAAAGAATCTGGCGAGTTGAATCATTACGAGCAGTTCGACTCTCTTTTTTAAAGTATTGATAGCTTGATAACTGGTGTGCTAATCGTTGTTTTTCTTCGTTTAACTCATTTACAAGAGTGTCCTTTTGTAGAGCAAGTTGCGTCAGATTCAACATTCGGTACGAATTGCGAAAGCGATCCTCATCGGTGCGTTTCAGTTCATTACCTGGCAGGCTAATTGTTGTTTTATATAACTCGAATTTGCTTCTTTGAGAGGGGTGTTTATCCCGATCTCTATGCTTTTTAGGTTTAACATCTTCGTATATGTTGCCACTATAAAGCGTTAAATCCATGAATAATTTATCTTCACTTGTTGACATGCTTCCGGAATCAGCAATAATAACCTGCTTATTTCCTTCATTAGCCCGGTGGTCATAAATTAGCAAATCATAAATCATTCCGGTTTCTTTGTTTATTTTACCAACCTTAATGCCAAAACCCGGAAGATCAGTTGTGAAGACCCCCTCTTTTAAAACAAGTTCAGGATTTTGGTGTTTGATATCGTAAAGCAGAGCACTTGTTTTAAGTGAAGCAACGGGCATGACATAGTTCGAAAAATAAAATGCACCCAAACCTATAAACATAACAAGGATAATTAGTGGACGCATGATTCGTTGCAAAGAAATGCCTGCAGCTTTCATCGCAATCAACTCATAGTTTTCGCCCATATTTCCAAAAGACATGATGGAGGCTAAAAGAATTGCTAATGGAAGTGCCATGGGGACAAGGGTGGCTGAAACGTAGAACATGAACTCTGCAATAACAGTCCACTCCAGGCCTTTGCCAACAAACTCATCGATATAGCGCCAGAGAAATTGCATGAGCAAAACAAACATGCAGATGAAGAAGGTGAACGTTAAAGGACCTAAAAAACTTTTTAGTATAAAGGCGTGTAGTCGTTTCATGGATCTGGTATTCAATATTAAGAATCAAGCGAGGTTGATTGACTTAATACAAGCTCATTTTATAATGCAAAAAATAAGACCAGTTATATATGAAATCTGGTCTTACTGCTTACAAAAATAAAGTATTTTATCAGGAATATATGTTTTTGAGTGTTAAAAATTATGCACCCAACACGTGTTTCAGTTCTGAGATTTGAGTATCCCAAAGTTCCATGTTTTCATCAATTTCGTCTTCGTCAGCGAAATCAGTAATAATTAATGATAAATCATTGGTTAATGCATCTATTTCAAAACGAAATTCAAAATAACTGTCTTCATCTTCACTATCTAACCAATGGAATCGAACAACTTGGTTCTCTTTCTTATAAACCATTTCAGCTTTCTGTTCAGATCCATCCCATTCAAAAGTGAAGATTTTTCCTTTTTGATTTACATTATCCGCAAACCATTCAGACAATCCACTTGAAGTACTTAAGCGTTCAAACAATACCTTTTGAGAGGCGTGAATGACATATTCTAAATCGTATTTTGTCATATGTTTAGATGTTTTCTTTTCAGGTTGAGTTATTTCTTAATATCTGTATTGTAAATGCTTAGCTAATATCATGTTTGTCCTAATCGATGGTCTGATATTCAGGCGCAAAAGTAATAAATAATACTTAACTAAATTATCTTTTTATCTTTATTCTAAAAAAGAATGAAAACGTAATTATGAGTCCTCTAGTATATATTGTTTGGTATAAGATATGCAAAAAATAAATCTTTTCAGTGGTTTGTAATTGTTTTTATCAGTTATTTGAAAAAATTCTGGAAAGATGGAAAATAAAAAAAGGCTTAGATAAATCTAAGCCTTTTGAGTAGCGAGAGGCGGGTTTGAACCGCCGACCTCATGATTATGAATCATGCGCTCTAACCAACTGAGCTACCTCGCCGTTTCTCAATTGCGATGCAAATATAGCGTCTATTTTTAATTTAAAAAATCTTTTTTTTTATTTTTTGATATTTCGATTCTGATATTTATGAAACCCTTTAGAACACAGAAGCCTGTGGGATTAAAAAATATTTGTAGAAAAGAAGGAAAATAAAAAAAGGCTTAGAAAATCTAAGCCTTTTGAGTAGCGAGAGGCGGGTTTGAACCGCCGACCTCATGATTATGAATCATGCGCTCTAACCAACTGAGCTACCTCGCCGTTTCTCAATTGCGATGCAAATATAGCGTCATTTCTGAATAAAAAAAAAGGAAGATCTTAAATTTTAATTTAAAATATTTCGATTGAGAATTGGTGTCTTTGTTTATTAGATAGTTAGCCTTTAATATTTTTTTCAAAAAAAGTTATTCATTAGGATTTTCATCAGAAAAATGAGGGAATGCCTATTGTTAGTGCCATACAGAAAGCTTGTTTCTGAGTAAGTGATTGGGTAATGTTTGTGTTCTGAATAAAAAAAATGGGTGATTCAAACAATAATTAATCACAGATTTTCCTAAGTGTATTTGACTTGAGAATTGTATCTTTGTCTGCCTTTCATAAATAAGGGAAAATTGAATCTTTAATCATATAAAAACACCATACTATGACTAACAATTGGTTTGAATGCAAAGTGAAATACGTTAAAATTGACGAAAATGGTAAAGAAAAGAAAGTAACCGAGCCCTATTTAGTAGATGCCGTTTCTTTTACTGAGGCGGAAGCTCGTATTCATACCGAATTGGAAAAGATGATTCATAGTGATTTTATTGTGACCAATATAAGTAAGTCAAATATCAGCGAATTGTTTCCAAACGAGAATGGGGATCGTTGGTTTAAGGCTAAAACGACTTTTGTTTCCGTTGATGAGGAGTCCGGAAAAGAGAAAAAGTCAAACAACTACATGTTGGTTGAGGCCAATAATGTAAAAGATGCTTACGAATATTTAACTGAAGGCTTAAGCGACATGATTGTCCCTTTTGAAATTCCATCAGTTGCTGAGAGTCCAATTATGGATGTGTTTCCATTTTTTAAGGATGAGCTAAATGAGGAAATTCCTGAGAATTTAAAACCACTTGCCGAAGTCGAAGACTAAATTAGTTAGTCTCAAATATAAAAGGAGCAAATTCACAATTTGCTCCTTTTTTGTTTTTAGGTTTTATTTATTCTGATTTGCATCGTAATTTTACGGAAACGATTGTTTTCTGTTGAAAAACATTTTTCGAATACTGTTTTATGTGAAGTAGTATTGGAATTCCGGGTTGGTAATTTACTGTAATGCAGTTGGTTGATGGTTTTGTTTTGTCTTTTTTATTTGAATATCGAAATTGCATTTAATTAGTGGACAAAATCTGAATGAAACTTTACATTTGCTGAATAAAATTATCTAAAAATAGACGCGATATATTGCCTTGGGGGGTGGTATTGAAGCAAAAGCATTAACATATGAAGACAAGAACAGAACACGATTTATTAGGTTACAAAGAAGTTCCTGCAGAAGCGTATTATGGAATTCAGACTCTAAGAGCAATTGAGAACTTTGATATTTGTGGTGTAAAGCTTAGTGCATATCCAAAATACATCAAAGCTCTAGCCATGGTAAAATGGGCTGCAGCAAAAGCCAATAATGATTTAGGATTATTATCAGATGAATTGACTGCTGCTATTACTGAAGCTTGTCAGGAAATTATTGATGGAAAACTTATCGAAGAATTTCCTGTTGATATGATCCAGGGTGGGGCTGGTACCTCAACCAATATGAATGCGAATGAGGTGATTGCAAACCGTGCTTTAGAAATCATGGGCTTTGAAAAAGGTGATTATGAGAAATGTCACCCAAACAATCACGTTAACCTTTCTCAATCGACTAATGATGCATATCCTACTGGTATCAAGATTGGTTTGATTCTTAAAAATGAGGCTTTGGTTGCGAACCTGAAAGAGTTAATTGCTTCTTTCAGAGCTAAAGGTGAAGAATTCAAGGATGTTTTGAAGATGGGTCGTACCCAGTTGCAAGATGCGGTACCAATGACTTTAGGACAAGAGTTTGAAGCATGGGCTGTAAATCTTGAAGAAGAGATCCTTCGTCTTAATGAAAATGCAAAGCTATTCTTAGAGGTTAACATGGGGGCTACAGCTATTGGAACCGGTATCAATTCTGAACCAGAATATTCTGAGAAATGTATCAAGCATCTACGCGATATTTCAAAAATGGAAATTGTATTGGCAGGTAACCTTATTGAGGCGACTCCTGATACAGGTTCTTATGTGATGTATTCATCAGCAATAAAGCGTTTAGCTATTAAGCTTTCTAAAATCTGTAATGACTTACGCTTATTATCTTCAGGACCTCGTTGTGGATTCAATGAAATTAATTTACCAAAAATGCAGCCTGGTTCTTCTATCATGCCAGGTAAAGTAAATCCTGTGATTCCTGAGGTTGTGAACCAAATTGCTTATAAAGTGATTGGTAATGATTTGACCGTTACTTTTGCTGCTGAAGCAGGACAATTGGAATTGAATGTTATGGAGCCGGTAATGGTTCGTGCCATGTTGGAATCAATTGAAATGTTGAAAAACGGTATGTCGACTTTAAAAGAGCGTTGTATCGATGGTATTACAGCAAATGTTGAGCATTGTAAAGAGATGGTTCTTAATAGCATCGGTATTGTAACAGCTGTTAATCCAACTTTAGGGTACGAGGCGTCATCCAGAATTGCAAAACGTGCATTGGCAGAAAATCGAAGTGTTTACGATTTGATTCTTGAAGAAGGTTTATTGACGAAAGAAAAACTTGATGAAATTCTTGCACCAGAACGTATGATTAAGCCACAAAAATTTATTAAAGCTTAATTGTTACGAATTATCATATTTAGAAAGAGCCATCTTAAGGATGGCTCTTTTTTTTATTGATTGAGAATAAGTTTTTTAATTGTTTTAATCCAGGCAGGATTATCGTTTAGACTTTCAACAAGAACCAATTTCTCTCCCCCATTTTCAGTGAATAGATCGGTGAATTCACCTCCGATTTCGATTGTTGTTTCCAAACAGTCGGCAACAAAGGCCGGGCTGAATACCATAATGTTTTTCTTGCCTTCCTGAGCCAGCTGAATCATTAGTTTATCAGCAAATGGTTCCAGCCAATCTTTATCCAATCTCGATTGAAAAGCAACGGTGTATTTGTTCTTAGGAATGTTGAGTTCATTTGCAATGAGTCTTGCATTTTCGTAGCAAGTAGCCTTGTAACAGTAATAATCGGTTTCACGATTAAACGTTTTGTCACAATCACAGGTTTTGCAATTTCGTCCTGGGTGCACTTTATTGATTTGTCTGATGGGTAAGCCATGAAACGAAAAGACAAAATGATCAAAGCTTGTTAAATCATGTTTCAATGCATTGTTTGTAATAATTTTGATGTAATCCGGATCTTCAAAAAACTGATTGATGATATTGACCTCAGGAATGACTTCCCAAGGCTTCATTAGTTCCATCACGCGTTCAATCGTTGATCCTGTTGATGAAGACGCATATTGCGGATACATGGGAAAAATGATTAAACGTTCCGGCATTTCATTCTTTATTTTACCAAGAACTTTGGGTAAAGATGGCTCATTATAGCGCATCGCCAATTCGACCTGATAGTTATCGCCTAATTGGGCTTGCAACTTCGATTTCACGCTTTCGCCATAAATCAAAAGAGGTGATCCCTCAGAAGTCCATAGCTTTTTGTAAATTTTCGATGAGGATTTTGCCCTAAAGGGAATGATAATCAGATTCACTAAAATTTTACGTAGAAGCCAGGGAATATCAATAACTCGTTTATCATTAAGAAATTCTTTCAGATACGATCTGACATCTTTTACATTTGGACTTTTGGGAGTTCCAAGATTGATAAGAAGAATAGTTGTTTTTTTATTCATTTTCGTGTTGAAGTTGGATGAGCTTGTGTGAAGATATTTAAAAATGAATCAATGAGCAAGCGAATTTAGTTTCTCTACAGATATTCAATCCAGTTGATGTCTTTTCTTAAAAGCTTGATGGTTTCATCCTCAGGCGAGCCTGATTCAATTTTATATTGATAAGTCCATTTCACTTCGGGAGGCATGCTTACCAGAATGGATTCGGCTCGACCATTGGTATCTATTCCAAATCGGGTTCCTTTATCTTGTAAAAGATTAAATTCAACATATCGGCCACGACGATGCAACTGCCAGTCTTTTTCCTGATTGGAGTAGGGGTTATTGGCATTTTTTGTCATGATTTCAGCATAAAGAGGTGCAAAGAGCTGTCCAATTTCCATTACGAAGTTTAAAATTTCTTCTTTTTTCAGACCCTCAGATTCATTCAGATGATCAAAAAATATACCTCCTACACCTCGGGTTTCATTTCTATGACTTAGAAAAAAGTAATCATCAGCCCATTTTTTATATTGGGGATATAAATCAGGAGTATATTTATCGCAAACGGCCTTGAGAGCCTGGTGAAAATTAGCGGCTTCCTTTTTGTCAATATAGATAGGGGTTAAGTCAATTCCGCCACCAAACCAATAGTTCCCATCAGCCAGCTCGAAGTAACGAACATTCATGTGGACTATAGGAACATGAGGATTTTCAGGATGCATGATAAGTGAAACACCTGTGGCAAAGAAATCATCACATTTAATCTGTAGTTTCGATTTTATTTTTTCAGGTAAACGACCATGTACCGCAGAAAAGTTAACGCCACCTTTTTCTATGATATTACCATTTGCGATGATTCGACTTCTTCCGCCACCGCCACCTTCCCGATTCCAGATATCTTCTTTGAATTTGGCTTTCCCCTCAGTGGTTTCCAGTGTTTGTGTGATTGTATTTTGGAGCGATTTAAATTGATCAGCTATTTGTTCTTTAGTCATTTGAACGATTTTCAGATGGATGATTTTGTTACTTGATTCTTTCAGAGATTAGACCTTTGTTTTCCTCTTTTTGAATTGAAAACGACTAAGCATTTTCTTTTCAAAAGCCCAAAAGAATTTGTGTTGGCCTAATATTGAGCCTACAATAAGGAGTAGAATCTGATAGGAGGGAGTGATGATTAAAATACTCATCGGGATTTTTATCCAGAGACTTGTTTCGGAGACAATTCCCAAGTGTGCAAAGATTGGACGACGAACCATGACGGCTAAACTTCCGGTTACAGAAAAAGTAATAAGGATGAGAATGAGTTGAAAATTAGACTCGATCTCCCATCTATTTTTAAGTTTTTGAAGCATTTTGTTTCGATATTTAAATTCATTTCAAAGATAGAATAAAATACCTTTTAGTCTTTAATTGGAGCTTTCAATTGTTATTGTAATTTTTTATAAGAGTATAGAGCAAAAAAAAAGATGTCCAATTGGACATCTTTTTTTATATATGATTTGATGATTTCTTATTCAGAAACTCTTTCTAACCACTTAAGCATGAAAATCATGATAAACATTGAGATTGAACATGCAACAATGAATACTGTCCAGGTTAACCAAATAGGTACACCAGCATATAGCATTGCTCCAAATACCAATAATTGGTTTCCTGCACCAGTTGCACCTAACCAAAGACCTTGCATTAGACCTTGATACTGTGGAGGAGCTACTTTCGATACGAAAGAAATTCCAAGTGGACTGATGAAAAGCTCAGCTACAGTTAAGATAAAGTAGGCACCAATCAATAGGAATGGAGTCACTTTAGCAGACTCAGGAAGACCACCCATTTCTTTAACAGTTGAGAACAATGGCACATCAAGAGAACCTAAAGTCATCAATACATAAGCCAATGCAGCGATAAGCATACCGATAGCAATTTTCTTAGGTGTTGAAGGCTCAATTCCACGATTACGTAACCATCCGAAGATACCAACTACAAGTGGTGTTAGGAACACTACAAAGAAAGGATTCATTGATTGGAAGATCTCAGGATTTAAATCAATACCACCAATTTTCAAGACCGTGTAATCTCTAGCAAACATGGTAAGAGTTAAACCATTTTGGTGGAAAGAGAACCAGAAGAAAATAACAACCCCGAATACTGCTAATAAAGCGTAAATTCGCTGCTTAACTTCTTTGATATCCATTTCAACAACAGTGTTGTTAGCTTTAGCTTCAGCAGCTTTTTTCGCAGGATCTGGGAAGTTAACCTTATTTTTAAGGTAGATAACCAATGAAATTAACATTGCTAAAATCGCAACACCAAATGCGTAATGGAATCCTTCGTTGAAAACATTTAAGTAGTCGTTACTGAAGGCTGTGAAATCTGTTACAGGAGCAGCACTAACTTCGTTTGCCAGAGCGTGGAAACGTTCTGCAGCTTGTTCAGAAAGTGTACCTCCAATTTGTTGGTGACAAAGTTCAGGTAGAGTAGCATTGTATGTGTATCCCGCTCTAGATAACCACCAGCTTCTTAAAGCAGGAGCAATCATTGGAGCGAAAATACCACCAACATTAATAAACATATAGAATAAAGAGAAACCAGAGTCTCTGACCTTATCGTACTTTGGATCATCATACATTTGACCAACCAAAGCCTGTAGATTACCTTTAAATAGACCGTTACCAAAAGCAATTACAGCTAAACCAATACATGTAGCAGTAAGGTATAGAGCCATACTTGGCACTGGTGTAGGAGTTGGAATAGCTAGAAGTAAGTAACCAAAAGCCATCATTAATAAACCTGCAAGAATTGTTCCCTTGTAGTTTTTTGTTCTATCGGCAATAATACCACCTACAATAGCTAAGAAATAAATTGAAGAGTAAAAAGTTGCATAGATTAGACCTGAGTCAACTTCATTCAAACCAAATTTAGCTTGTAAAAATAATACCAAAATAGCCATCATGGTATAGAATCCAAATCTTTCGCCCATATTAGCTAAGGCGGCAGGAATCAGACCTTTAGGATGTCCTTTAAACATAAGTTGTTTGTTTTAATTTATTAATAGTTTTTATTTATTTTCAGAGATGGACAAATATATAAAAATAAAGTAAGGCATTAGATAATTTTGGGGTTTATGATATTAATTTAAATCGTTTCCGTAATATACATTTCTTAATGTTTTATCTTTGATAGTGAGATTAAAAAAAACGATCAGAAAAATTCTCTTGTATGAAAATATTCACTTCGAAACAGATTGCTGAAATTGATGCTTTTACAATAGCACATGAACCGATAGCTTCTATTGATTTGATGGAAAGAGCCGCCGAGCAACTTTTTTCCTGGATAAAAAAACGATATTCTGAAGAGCAGAGTTTTCAAATATTTGTTGGGCCTGGAAATAATGGGGGAGATGGTCTGGCTTTGGCACGCTTACTTTCAAAAACAAAGTTTAAGGTTGAAGTGTATCTTGTTAAGGTGAGCAAGAATTTGTCTGTTGATTGTCAAGTGAACCTCGATCGGTTGAGAAGTCAGAATTTGGTTTCAATTTCTGAGATTTCAACATCACATGACTTCCCTGTCATTTTTGATGATAGTGTTGATGTTGATGCTCTTTTGGGTTCTGGCTTGTCCAGACCTCTTGATGGATTATTGAAGGATTTGGTTTTATATCTTAATACTTCAAAAGCAGAGCTTGTAGCTATCGATATTCCATCGGGTTTGTTTGGTGAAGATAATTCGTTAAATAATCTGCATCATTGTGTTCGTGCCGATTATACGCTTAGTTTTCAATTCCCAAAATTATCTTTTTTGTTTCCTGAAAATGTAGACTGTGTTGGCAATTGGCAGGTGTTGCCGATAGGCTTGCACTCGCGTATTATTGATGAGATGGAAAGTCCTTATCAACTTGTTGATGAAAATGATATTAAAAAGAGACTGAAAAAACGAGGACGATTTAGTCATAAGGGCATTTACGGACATGGTTTATTAATTAGTGGAAGCTATGGAAAAATGGGAGCAGCCATATTGGCTTCAAAGGCAGCTTTACGTTCAGGTATTGGTTTACTGAGTACGCATATTCCACGCTTGGGTTACGATATTATGCAGACTGCTGTTCCCGAATCGATGGTGAGTATCGATCGTTCAGATATTATATTTACGGAGTATCCGGATTTGGAAAGTTTTGAAGCCATTGGAATTGGACCTGGAATTGACACTAAGCAAAACTCGTTCAGAGCGCTTGAAGAATTGTTTGAGGAATGCGATAAACCTTTAGTTCTGGATGCCGACGCTCTTAATATTATGGGGCAGAATCCGCAGTTGAAAGATAATTTGCCTAAAGGGTGTGTGCTGACACCGCATGTAAAGGAGTTTGAGCGATTGGTGGGAAGTTGTAGTGATTCTTTTGATAGGAATATGAAACAACGTGATTTCTCCAAAAAACAATCTGTTGTAATGGTATTAAAGGGTGCCTTTTCAGCAATAACGGATCAAAACGGCCGTTGTTATTTTAATTCAACCGGAAATCCGGGAATGGCAACGGCAGGAAGTGGGGATGTTCTCACAGGAATAATATTATCTTTGTTGTCACAGGGGTATCCTTCACTTGATGCTGCTCTGATAGGTGTTTATGTGCATGGACTAGCGGGTGATATGGCTGCTGATGAACTGGGACAGGAAGCATTAATAGCGGGTGACCTTGTTGAATACCTGCCCAAAGCCTGGAAAAAATTAAGAGAGTAAATTGATTAGCTTAAAATGTAATTTGTAATATATAATAAGATGTTAAGACTTGTAGTAAAAATATTGTTGGTAGCTGTTTGCTGTATGCAGTTTACGGCGGTTACAGCGCAAAAGAGGAAATCTGATTTAGATGTGCCATCAACAGTTGTTTATGCTTTACCCAAAACCATTTTGAATGTTGATGTTGTTGTCGAAAAGAAAATTCGTAAGGTTGGACCGTTTGCCGGGTTTTCAGAAAAATATATTGGCATAAGTCCCAAAATTACGGCTGATGAAGTTAAATGGAATATTCAGTCCCTTACTATAACAGAGAAGGGTGAAGTTGATCCGCAGCATTTTTATAAGCTGACAAGCGTAGAGAATTATGAGCCCAATTTAATTCAATTGACTCCGGAAGGTTTAATTCAAGGCTTTAATATGAAGGCCGTAGATGTTGCAAATGAAATTACACCTCAGTCTTTACAAGAGGATGTCGACTTTGAGATTGAGTATGGTCAATTTTCAATTGATCCCAATTTGTTAACAAAAAAAGATACTGTTTTTAAGGTTGTTGAAACCGATACGGCTTTTATTAAAGTTCCTGAACTGAAGGAGCTGGCTTTTGCAAAATCGATAGAGGATAAAGCCAAAGAGGCGGCCCATCAATTATTTAAGTTGAGAAAACGCCGTTTTAAAATTCTGACGGCCAATTATGAAGTTTTACCTCCAGATGGAAAAGCTTATGAGGTGATTGTTCGTGAACTGGACAAGTTGGAAAAAGAATATCTGTCTCTTTTTTTAGGTAAAGAAGTTCGTGTATTAGAGACAGGACATTTTACTTATAAACCTAAAGCTACAGATAAAGGTGGTGTTTTGTTTCGTATTTCGCCAGAAAAAGGACTTGTAGAGTCTGATGATTTAAAAGCAGTTCCTGTTCGTATTGAATTGAATAATCTTGGTGTGACATCTGAGTTGCCTGTTTTACCAGTTGATCCCACAGTTGTGCCAGATCGTTTAATTTATTATCGAATTCCAGGTCAGGCTGATGTTGTGATTTCAAAGGGAAAACAAGTTGTATATCACAAGAGGCATTTGATCAGTCAATTTGGAAAGATCTTTAGTTTACCATCTCAAGTTTTAATGCACGAGGGGTATAGTTTGGAATTTTATCCGGAAACCGGAGCTATAAAACGTATTTCGAAACAGAATTAGGTGAATGTCTGATTATACAAGAAGAGGGAAAAGTTGATACTTTTCCCTCTTCTTGTTTTTTAAAAACAATGGTTTATAAGATTAATTCTCCGATACCTTCCCTAACGACTTCGAATTCTCCATTGGTACAATCGATAATAGTTGAGGCGACATTGCGTCCAAATGATCCATCAATAACCAGATCAACATCCTTTTGGTATTTTTCGTGGATTAATTCAGGATCGGTTGTGTATTCCACCACGTCATCAGGATCGTGAATGGATGTGGTCATAATTGGATTACCTAATTCTTCTACTATGCCTAAGGGGATAAAATGATCAGGAACCCTAATACCTACATTTTTTTTCTTGCTCTTAAACAATTTTGGCAAATTGCTACTTGCCGGAAGGATAAAAGTAAACGCACCCGGTAGGTTTTTCTTCATCATCTTAAATATTCCATTGTCAACTTTAGCATATTCTGACAAGTTGCTCAGGTTGTTGCAGATGATTGAGAAGTTTGCTTTTTCAGCAGATACACCTTTAAGCTTTGCAATTTTTTGTATAGCCTTATTGTTGTTAATGTCACAACCAATAGCATAAACAGTGTCGGTGGGATAGATGATTACGCCACCATCCCGAAGAATTTCTGCGATTTTCCGAAATTCTTTATAATTCGGATTGTCTGGGTAGAGTTTGAGTAACATTTTAGATTATTAGGGGATTTTTGCCTTAAAGATATAAGTTTCCTTCAAATTCAGACAGATATGAATTTAATTATCATCATTTTTTATTAAAATGGGCTTGTGATATGCCGTTTTTTAAGACTTGAAGCCGATATTTTTTTTGTTTCCCTTGAGGATTGGAAAAGTGAAAACGAAATGTGCGTAAACAAAATAAGGAGCTTAGCGCTCCTTATTTATTGTAGATGATTAATAACTTAGCTATTCAGCTTGTTATAGTCTGCTAAAAACTGTTCCAAACCTTTGTCAGTTAAAGGGTGGTTTAATAAGCCTGTGATTGCACTTAATGGGCAAGTTGCGACATCGGCACCTGCTTCAACACACTGAAGAATGTGCATGGTGTGACGGATAGATGCTGCCAATACTTCTGTTTCGAAGCTGTAGTAGTTGAACATGTCAGCAATTTGAGCAATTAGATCAACGCCGTCAGTTCCTATATCGTCTAAACGACCGACAAAAGGAGAAACGTAAGTTGCACCTGCTTTGGCTGCTAGTAAAGCCTGACCTGAAGAGAAAATCAGGGTACAATTGGTGCGAATATTTTTCGAACTCAAATATTTTACAGCCTTAATTCCGGCTTTAGTACATGGAACTTTGACAACAATCTGAGGATGTAAAGCTGCTAGTTCTTCACCTTCCTTAATCATGCCTTCATAATCGGTTGCAATAACTTCGGCACTTACATCACCGTCAACGATATTGCAAATGTCTACGTAATGCTGTTTGATGTTTTCGGCACCTTTGATTCCTTCTTTAGCCATAAGAGAAGGATTCGTTGTTACACCATCTAGTACACCTAGATCTTGTGCTTCTTTAATCTGATCGAGATTTGCTGTATCGATAAAAAACTTCATACTTTATAGTATTAGGGTTGGTTAATGATGATCGAAAATACACTATTTTTTCTGATCAACAAAGATGAATGAATTGTTCTTTTGGGAAGGGTGGATTGGTTGATCTTATTTCAAACAAAAAAAGAAAGTCATTTGACTTTCTTTTTTGTTTTGAGCCGGTGGCCGGAGTCGAACCGACGACCTGCTGATTACAAATCAGCTGCTCTGACCAACTGAGCTACACTGGCAACTTTTTGACTGAATTATAGCTTTCAATCTTAGCTTTAAAATGGAGCCGGTGGCCGGAGTCGAACCGACGACCTGCTGATTACAAATCAGCTGCTCTGACCAACTGAGCTACACTGGCAACTTTTTTGATTGAATTATAGCTTTCAATCTTAGCTTTAAGATGGAGCCGGTGGCCGGAGTCGAACCGACGACCTGCTGATTACAAATCAGCTGCTCTGACCAACTGAGCTACACTGGCAATTGTGTGTTCTTATATGAGCCATTGATGAGATTTGAACTCATGACCTCTTCCTTACCAAGGAAACGCTCTACCCCTGAGCTACAACGGCATTGTTTAAAAGAACAAAAGAAAGTCAAATGACTTTCTCTTTTTGTTTTGAGCCGGTGGCCGGAGTCGAACCGACGACCTGCTGATTACAAATCAGCTGCTCTGACCAACTGAGCTACACTGGCAAGTGGATAAGCAAGCTACGTCGCATCGCTACAACCACTTACCCTTGCTGCCTTCCGACCCTGGGGGAGTTCAGTAGGAGCTGATCGCATAGTTGCTTATCCGGTGACAAAAGTAGAAAAAAGTTGTTACCCTCCAAACCTTTTGGCGAACTTCTTTTCCTAATTATTCGAGCTTTCTACTCAATAGATTTATTTTCAGCGAAATAATTTTTTGAAAATAATGTGTTTTTTTTGAAGCCCTTTGTTTATTTGCCCTCTGTAATGTGAAAGAATGTTTATTTATTTCAAACTTTTAAGCAATATCTTTCAAAAAGGATATCTTTGTTTTCCATATAAAGTAGGGCAAAAACAAAGATGAGTTGGTCTACTTTCTGTAAATATTGAAAAGTTTATTTAAAATCATATGCAATCACATTCAAACCCTTTACTACGCCATAGTTTTCTATTTGGATCACTTGTTGGTGGAATTTTAATTCTGACTTCTTTGATGTTTTATTTTCGGGGAGTACCGATTTCAATAAATCCACAAATAACGTCGATCAATTATTTTCTGATAATGACAGGAATTTATTTTGGTTTAAGAATCTATCGAAACGATGTTCTTAATGGCGTTATAAGTTACGGAAGAGCGTTGGGAGCTGGCGTTCTTATTATTGGAATTGCTGGTGCTTTTTATGCCATTTATATTTATATCCTGATTAAATATTTTGATGCATCGATATTGCAGGAGTTCATCGATTTGATGGAGAAAAGTTTTGTTGAAGCAAAATATAATGAGAAGGATATTGAACTACTGATGAGTTTTTATGAAAAGATTACCCCCGGAGTTTTTGCCTTTGCGCAGTGGTTTAGTAAATTAGGTGCGGGATTCTTCTTTTCATTGATCCTGGCTTTTTTCTTCAGCCGAAATTATGGAACATTGAGGAATAAAATAAATGATAAAAAGGAAAACTAAGCTATGGATATTTCAGTAGTAGTACCTCTGTATAACGAAGATGAGTCTTTGCCAGAATTGTTAGCATGGATTGACCGTGTTATGAAAGAACACCACTTTTCATACGAAGCTATTTTAGTTGATGATGGAAGTAAGGATACATCCTGGGAGGTTATTAATCAACTTCAAGCTATTTATTCAACGGTACGTGGGATAAAATTCCGCCGCAATTACGGGAAATCTGCAGCTTTGTTTTGTGGTTTCGAAGCCGCTAAGGGCGATGTTGTGATAACCATGGATGCCGATCTTCAGGATTCTCCTGATGAAATTCCAGAATTATACAGAATGGTAAAAGAGGAGAATTACGACATTGTTTCAGGTTGGAAACAAAAGCGTTACGATCCGATAACCAAAACGATTCCGAGTAAGTTTTTCAATCGAACCGCACGTGCAGTTTCGGGTATTCGTTTACACGATTTCAATTGTGGTTTGAAAGCTTATAATTGCAAAGTGATTAAAAGTATTGAGGTTTATGGTGAAATGCATCGCTATATTCCAATCCTGGCTAAAGAAGCCGGATTTACGCGTATTGGTGAAAAAGTAGTTCAACATCAGGAGCGTAAGTATGGTGTTACTAAATTTGGATTAAGTCGATTTGTGAATGGATTTTTAGATCTGCTTTCGATATCGTTTATGACTCGCTTCGGTAAAAAGCCTATGCACTTTTTTGGTCTGTTAGGTAGTTTCATGTTTATTATCGGTTTTTTGTCGTCAGCTTGGATTGGTGTGCAGAAACTGATGAGTATGAGTCACGGGGTTAAGGCTCCTTTAGTAACCGACAGCCCCTATTTTTACATAGCACTCACCACTATGATTATTGGAACTCAGATGATATTGACGGGTTTTGTAGCTGAGTTGGTTAGTCGTAGTTCATCGGATCGGAATTTGTATCAGATTGATAAAGAGATCTGAACAAGGTGATGGAAGAATAGAAAGTGAATTCAGAAAACTGTTCATTGTTAATTGATTTAGATGTCAAAACGTATAATAAGATTTTTATTGATGATTTTTCCTCGTCCGTTTTTAATTCGGATGAGTTTGGTTGTCAACCGCATTGTGGGTGTTTTTTTAATTGGGAATAATGTTGAATGTCCTATATGTGGAGGTCATTTTCGTAAATTTCTGCCCTATGGCTATACTAAGAAGTCCGGTAGAGATAATGCTTTATGTCCTCGTTGTTTGTCTTTGGAGCGTCACCGACTGATGTATTTGTATCTAAAGGAGAAAACCGATTTTTTCACCAAAGATTTAAAAGTTTTGCACATTGCGCCAGAGCAGTGTTTTTACAAGCGTTTTAGAGCTTTGGAAAACCTGGAATATACTACAGGTGATTTGGAATCGCCTATTGCCGATGTGCATTTTGACGTTCAGGCTATTCCTTTTTCTGATGAAATTTATGATGTTGTGATTTGTAATCATGTATTGGAGCATGTTGATGATGACAGGAAAGCCATGTCTGAAATTTATCGAATTCTTAAGCCTGGAGGATTTGCAGTACTGCAGGTACCACAGGATACAAATGCCGAAAAAACATACGAAGATCCAACAATTACAGATCCATCAGAAAGAGAGAAGCATTTCTTGCAGAAAGATCATGTTCGTTTGTATGGTCTCGATTATGCGGAGCGTTTAAGTTCGGTTGGTTTTAAAGTGACAGCAGATGCTTATTCGAATAACTATCCCGAAGAAACAGCAAAACGATTTAGATTACCAATGAAAGAAATATTCTATTTCAATCAAAAATAGGTTTCTAATAAACATATTTAAGAGCCATGTATGGGCAGTATTTACTGCTTATTCGTGGTTTTTTTTGTTGTCTTGAATAATAACGATTGCCCTTAATCAAAAAATAATTATTGAAAAACGATAAATAAGTATTGTTTTGCATGTTTTTATTGTTTAGGTTTGTTGAATCTAATCACTAAATGTTTTATTAAATGCAAAATAATTACAGAATCATTAATTTTTTAAGAAAACTATTTAAGGTCTTTTTATGGCTTTCAATAATAAACTTAGTTTTCATTGCATCAATTTCTATTATTGAAATCTTCATAGGGAGCGAAAATGTAATAGATTATCCTTTAAAAGGAAAGCAATCTGTTGATCCAAGTTTTTTGTATGATATAAATAAGGTCGGCGAAGTTAAAAATGCTCAATTTACTTTCGAATTAGATAAAAAAGAGGATGGGTCTTTTCTATCAATCTTTTATAATATGATTATTACTCTATTTTATGGATTACTAATATTTTTCATTTCGAAATTATCGTATAAGTTTTTTGTTGATTTACAAAAGGGCTGTTTGAAAGGTGAGCTATTTTTAAAGGTAAACTATTTTAGAATAAAAAAAATAGGTTTTTTGTTGCTTATTTTAGTTGTATTTAATTGGCTTGATGAAATTATAAGTGACTATGCTTTATTAAGAAATTTTTTGGTTAAAGCTGAGTCTGTACATTTTAATCCAGATTTATCGAGTGTGTTGAATATCGTAAGTGTTCTTGTCGTTTTTGTTTTTGCCGAAATTTACCGTGCAGGAATTGAAATGAAAGAAGAGTCGGAGTATACCATCTAGCTATCAATCAAGAATTTTAATCATACCGAAATGAAAAATAATTTTAGAATCATCAATTTTTTAAGAATCGTCTTTAAGATACTCTATAGAGTAGGTGTCGTAGGCATTGTTTTACTTGGTATAGGGCATATCGTATGTTTATTTGACGTTGACAAAGTTGTTAAAGTTACCTTTTTAGGTACATCACATTTACAACTAGCATCGGGATACAATTTGATTACAGGAGATAGTTTTACAGGGCTTGCCGATCTTGATGTGAGCTTGGAGTATATTAGATCATCGGGACTATTCTATCGAATTTTAGCTTTATTAAATTGGATAATCCCAGCTATTTTGTCTGTTTTTGTGTTTAGATATGCCCATCTGATCTTTAAAGATTTAAAGGAAAGAGACAAAGACAGCAACTACTTTTCTATAGAGATTTATCATAGATTGAAAAAGATAGGTTTTCTGATACTAGCCTCTAAATTGTATTTGTTTATGAATGGGGCAATCATTTCTTGGTTTGTACTTGATAATTTTACAATCTTGGACCAAGATGTGAATTTTCAACCTGATTATACTTATTTATTAGGGATTGTTAAGGTGCTTGTTATCTTTGTATTTGCTGAAATATACCGTACAGGTATTAGTTTGAAAGATGAAGTTGATCTCACCATTTAATACTATTGAATTATGCCAATAATTACAAATTTAGATGTAATGCTTGCCAAGCGTAAGATGAGCTCCAAAGAACTGGCGGAACGTATTGGGATTACGATGGCTAATCTTTCTATATTAAAGTCGGGGAAAGCTAAGGCGGTTCGTTTTACCACGCTCGAAGCTATCTGCAGAGAATTGAATTGTCAGCCGGGTGATCTTTTCGAATATCAGGCTGTAGATTCTGATGAAAAAACAGAATAATATATAGACTCTTATAAATAATAAAGGCTCGAATTTATTTAGATTCGAGCCTTTGTTTTATGCTTTGATTTGTTCGTCCAGATAAGCGATGATCTCATCTTCCTGATCGGGATGGAACCATTTGATCTTTTCATCTCTGCGGAACCAGGATAGTTGGCGCTTGGCGTAGTGTCGCGAATTGCGTTTGATTAATTCAATGGCTTTGTCTAGACTGATATTGCCTTTAAAATGTTCGAATAATTCTTTATAGCCAACCGTATTAAGCGAGTTTAAATCTTTAAATTCAAATAGATCTCTAGCCTCTTCAATCTGTCCATCGGCTATCATCATATCTACACGTTGGTTAATACGATTATAGAGTTCTGTTCTGTCTCTGTTCAATCCAATTTTAATGATATTGAAGTTGCGTTCTTTGGTTTTATTTGTTCTAAGTGATGAATAGGGTTTGCCCGACATGAGGCAAACTTCTACGGCATGAATCACACGTTTGGCATTTTGCAAATCGACTTGATCGTAAAAAATAGGGTCGAGTTCTTTTAGTTCTGCCTGCATGGCTTCCAATCCATTTTTTTCATAACGATCGCAGACTTCTTTTCTCAATTCAGGGGAAATGGTCGGAATTAAATCGATCCCGTTACAAACGGCATCGATATACATCATCGATCCGCCAACCATAAGCATTTGGTCTTTCTCCTTAAATTTTTCGTTTAGAAGAGCCAGTGTCTTTTGTTCACATTCCCATGAGCTAAAATAATCGTGAATAGAGTGGGAGTGGATGAAGTGATGTTTGACAGCTTCTAATTGTTCCTTTTCGGGTACAGCCGTGCCTATACGCATTTCACGATACACCTGCCTGCTGTCAGAAGAAGTAATCTCAGTGTTGAAATGACGGGCAATACGTATACTGAGATCTGTTTTTCCTACACCAGTAGGACCAAGTAGAACAATGAGTGTTTTTGACATCGGTTTAAAATCTGATAGAACTAAAGCCCCTGAAGAGGAGCTTTAATTTGTATAATTGGGTAAAAGGGGAATTAAAGAATGTCCTCGTAATCATCAAGGTTCTCAAATTTTGGACCATTTTCGATATCATCATCAAATTCATCCATAAAATCGAAATCTGTATTCTTTTTTGTCGCTGACTTTAGGTCTATACCATCAAGATCCAGTTCATCAAGTCCATCAAAACTCATAACAATTTGTTCCGGAGCTTCACCTTTGTATGTGTAAATTTTTGGGGTATCAACTGCTACACGTCTTCTTTCAGTATCGATTAATTCAATATTGAAATAACGATCTGAGAAGAAGTCGAAAACGTAAATCATTTGAGGATTTTCTTTAGAAAGGAATTCTCTTATCATAGCAACATCCATCGCAACAATATTCACATTGTCGTCGTCGTCACTACTCATTTCGAAAAGCGCAATCTCTTTACCTCTTTCTCCCATATCAGAAATTTGAAAGAATGAAGCCATTTGCGTATTATCATAGGCAAGAGCTTGTTGTATGGTGTTGTGAAGTTCTAAATAAGTGCCTTCGTTATTCATTTCAATTTCCATAAGGAAATCGTCTTTCTCTGGAGAGGTGATTTTTAGTTTGTATATGTTCATGGTTTAGATTTTTACATAAAGGTAGAAAAGATCTCGTTTATATTAATTCAATTGACTTAAAAAAGCCATGGTGTCAACATTGTCTGCATAATCGTTTAAATCCGGCTGCTGTGCTTTTCCAAAAGGGATGGCATTTTCAAAATCATTTCCAACGATGCATTGAATGTTTTCTTCATTTGCTTTAAGCTCTTGCTTAATTCGATCAATATCTTGATAGTGCTCGTAATATAAAACCGATATTGGCGATGCAATGGCCATATCCTCTTTCAATAGTAAAAAACCATTATCGTAGTGTTTTACGGCATTCATCAGATAAAGTGAGCGCTGATAGTCGTGGTTGTTGGCGTATTTGTTATGATCAGCACTTGATGCGTAGTCCTGCCAAACATCGAGTACTTGCGTGATATCGTAATTTTCGGGTACGTAAAGTTTTGATACATTTCGGCATCCAAGACCGAAGTAAAGAAAAACATCCTGCCCTAATTTGAAAAGTTCATCTTTACTTTCCTTCCCTGTTAGTATGGCCACTGAATTCCGGTTTCGACGAATGATGTGTGGATATTTACTAAAGTAAGCTTCGAAATAGCGGGCTGAATTATTGCTGCCGGTTGCAATGATGGCATCAAAATCTTTTTGACCACTTAGCTGCTCATTTTTGAATGAGATTAAATTTCCGAATTCAGGATTGAGTTCTCTCAGAAGTTCTGCAATAAAATTGAGAAGACGATTGTCTTTTGAAGAAAGCTTTCCGATAAATTGATGACCTGAAATAAGAACACAAAGCATGTCGTGAAAGCCCACCATTGGGATATTTCCTGCCATAATTACAGCTACGCGTTTATCTGTAGTTTTCTCAGCAATTTGGTAATGATTGGTCCATCCCTTTAGCTTTTTTTTCTCCAAAAAGGAACAAATTCCTTGAATAGAAGCTCTAACATGATCAGGTGTGAACCATGCATTTTCAATGTGAGCATTCTCTATTAAATTATTGAATCCAATATAGAATCGTTCATTTAAATGATGATTGCTTTTGTTTGTTTTAGCGGTTTCAAATTGTTCAAGAAACTGTCCAAGACTAACAAATGCTTCTATGCGCTCTGATATGTTCATTTTATATTTGGTGTTGAAAAAATAAGGGTAGGTACTGTAATATGTCTGCAAATATATTAAAGATATTGGGATTCTCTAAAGTGACTTTAATCGATTTACAAACAGGTCTTATAATTGTTTAATAATGAAATTGTAGAGAATAAGTATGAGTGTGAGACTACTCAAGATGCGGTTGGATTTGATTGTCCATTTCGACCTGAACTTAATGTGTATGACTAAACTTATACCAAGAAGAATTATAGGTAACAGAGCAGGATATGTTTGAATACTGTCAATAAAATTTCCTTTTAGTAGCAAAATAAGGGCTGATTGTAAGCCACAGCCCGGACATTCTATCTGATAATTCTGATAAAAATGGCAAGGGAGACTGTTCGTTTCCAGCCAGTGTATGAGTTTTTGCCACATTTATTGAAGATTCAATTAACACATTTTTACATCTGAATGTTAAATATATACAAAAGAGAAGTTTTTTTGTCAGGTTTTAAAATCGAAAATCAGTACTTATTCACTTAACGAAACAAAAAAAGCGCTGCAATTAATGCAGCGCTTTGGGATATTTTATAATGATCAATTAATTATCATCATCAGTTTCTTTCATAGTTGGGTTGAATTCCCAAGTGTCATCTAAATAGATTCCTGAAGCTAAACCAGTCGTAAAGAAACCTCTGTTATCTAAAGTGAAAGCAACAGCATCTTCTCTCGATGGAATTTCATTTTCAAGAGATGTTCTTTCTACCCATTCATCTTTGCTTGGATCGTATTCCCAAACTTCTCTTGAATAACCGCCTAATTTTCCAGTTACTAAATAGCCTTTGTTGTTGATTACAAATGCTACACCTTCAGAGCGCTGAACGTCTTCTCTTTTATTATCATTATCTAAATATTTCTTTTTAGTCCAGCCATTAGAAGTGCCTGATACTTTTGTAGGATCATATTCCCAAACGTATTTTAAACTGTTATCACCAGAAATAATATATGCTTTTTCGTTGATAACGAAAGTTGTTGCATTTCTCGATTTTTCACCGTCGAAAGCAATTTTTGTCCAATTACCATTCTCAAACTTGTAAAAGTCTTTTAGATAGTTTCGATCTTCTCCTTCTTGGAAACCATAACCGGTTCCAACATAACCGATGTTATTAATAGAGAAAGCAACAGCATTTTGTCTTGCACCACCAGCAAAATCGTTAGCTACCTTAGCCCAAGTGTTAGTTTCTGGAGTGTATTCGTAGAAGTCAGCAAGTCTGTTGTCTTCTTCATCGAGACCAGTTCCGACATAGCCTTTACCATTAGCAGTGAAAGCAACCGCTTCTCTTCTTGCAATACCAGGGAAATCAGCAATTTTACTCCATCCTTCCTGTAAACTATATTTGTAGAATGTGTTTAAAGCATCTTTACCATCATAACCTGTACCTACGTACACATTATCTCCAATAACAAAGCTTACAGCTCCACCACGAGGACGTCCTTCAAAAGATGAACCTTTAATCCAGTTACCATCCAAGCCGTTGTCACTACCACAGCCAGTGAAAAATAGAGATAATGCAAAAAATGCAAATAATAGTCTTTGTTTCATGTGTTATGATTTTATCAATAATTAATAGATTATACTTAGTCGTCATAAGTAAAAAGACAAAGCTTTTTTTTTCTTATGACGACAAATATAAATAAAAATCAATAGGATTGGTTTTTCTCTACATAAAAATACCGTTCACTTTCGAAAAATTAACAAATGAAAATCTCGATTAGAAAATCTCGATATTTTATTTACATTTGTGCGTTATCCAATAATTTCTTATAAATCATCACATGATATTAGTTCATGATTTATCCTTAATTTATATGATTAGCAACCTGCTTTTATTTAGAATGAAAAAAATAAAATATTTCGCATTTCTAACCTTTCTTGCTTTCTTCTCAAGTTGTAATTCAGATGTTTTTGAGGAGCATGAAATTGGTGAGAATTTGATTGATAAATCAACAGAAGTTCTCTTGATTGACACATTTACAGTTGATAGTTATACTGTTAAGCTAGATTCGATTGTCACTTCAGGGGGCTCAAGTGCACGAGTGGGACAATATCAAGACGATTTTTTTGGTAAGGTTCGTTCTGAGTTTTATGGAATATTAGATTATGGAGGCGGATTTGAGTTAAAAAAGGATATTGAGGATGCCATTATTCCAGTTGAATTTGATTCTTTAGTTTTTATTACCTATTTCGATAAAAACTTTTATGGAGATACACTTAAAGAACAAAGTATTTCGATACATAGGGTAACTGAAGAAATTGATTTTGCAGATGGGACGGCCAGTTTTTTTGGACACAACGAGTTTGATTACGATGATAAAGTATTGGGAGAATTGACTTTTAAAGCACGTCCTTATAGAACAAAGAATGAAAGGCCTTATAATTTAAGAATTCCGATGGGGGATGAGCTTGGTCAGAAGATCATTTCTATGGCTATGGAAGCGAACGATACTTTATCTGAATCTAAAAAATGGAAAAGATTTTTTGAAGGGATTGTTTTAAAGCCTGGAGAGGATGACGATGCAGCAATGTTGACTTTTAAAACGGGCGATACATTGATGAAAATGCGTGTGTATTATAGTAACCTTGAAGGAGAAAATACAGATGTTGTCTTATATCATGATTTTCCGGTTAAGTCTGATCCGTTCAATTTTTCAAATTATACATCCGATAAAAGCTCAACACCTCAAGATTTAGGTCGTATTGTCGAACGTACTGATGAATTGAGTTCTGAATTGACTGATAATCTTGCTTTTGTGCAAGGAGGTGTGGGGTTTATAACAAAAATTAAGATTCCTTTTATAGAAAATTTAAATACTTTGGGTTTAACAGGAGGGATTCTGAAAGCAGAGTTGGTTTTTTATCCGATGGATGGTAGTTATGACAGTAAACTTTTTAAGTTGCCAAATTCAGCACCATTTAATATTTACAAAACAAATGCTGATAATATGGCTTTAGAGGCTGTTATTAATCCGACCATTAATGGGCCTGTGGCATCTAACTATAATTACAATTATGACAATCCGGATGAATCTTTTTATTCTTTAGATATAACAAGCTATGTCAATGAAATTTTAATGCAAGGGCAGGAGTATGACGATGCTTTGTTGTTATCTTTTCCTTTGGAGGGATTAGGAAATTCTATGGAGCGTATAGTTATTGAAAATGATCCTAAGTCTGATTTTCGAATTAGATTAAAAACAACGTATGTTGTGCAAAAATAATTGATATTACTTGACCAATTTAATTACTAATATATGTGTAACATAAGAATGATTGTTAAGCCTTTTTATTTTATAAAAAAACTCATTGCATTCTTAGGCGTAAGTTTATTGTTTTTAACAAGTTCAACTTTTGCTCAGAATAGTACCAGTTCACCCTATTCATATTACGGACTAGGGGAGTTGAATCAAAATGGAAGTGGTAACAGTATTTCTATGGGAGGGACGAGTCTTGCCTATAGAGATGGAGGTGTTTTGAATATTCAAAACCCTGCAGCATTGGCTTATATTGATAGTCTTAAGTTTATCTTTAATGCTGGTATGGCTGTAAAATATACCAATTTAAATCAAGGAGATAAGAGTGATGCCTTTAATGATTATAATTTGACCAGACTAGCTTTTGGTTTCAAGGTTTCTCCAAGATACTCAACTGCCTTTTCGGTATCACCTTATTCGAGTTTGGGCTATGATATTGCGAAGAGAGAGAAGGTGATTGGTTCTGAAACATATTTGAATCGCTTTTTAAAAGGATCTGGAGGATTGAATCAGCTGATTTGGTCGAATGGGGTGAAAGTAACTAAGAATTTTTCTTTAGGTATTAATGGTATTTATTTGTTTGGGAATAATACTCGGGATGAGATTATTACTCTTGAGAGTGAATCTACTTATACATACAATAGTAAAACAAAGCTAATTTCTCAAGGTATCTATTTTAATCTTGGTGCTCAGTATCAAATTAATTTAGGTAAATACAATTTTAGTTTAGGAGCCAAATATCAACCCCGATTAGCAGTTGATGCTGAGCAGGTTATTGAGGTGACAAATTATAGTAGTGGATTTGGTGCTGTAAGACACAAAGATACTGATGATGGTGCGTTTGATGTTCCGGAAAGCTATGGTTTAGGCTTTGGAATAAATAAAGGGAAACATCTATGGATTGGAGGAGATTTTCTTCATGAAAAATGGAGTGATACAGAAGTTTTCAAAAAAAGTTATTCATTGCGCGATCGTAATAAATTCAGTCTTGGTATGGAATATAAGGCTAACGATGGATATGCTAGAAAATTTTTCAAAAAAATGACTTATCGTCTAGGTGGATTTTACGATACGGGTTATATTACTGTAGAGGATGAGAAGATCGGAGCGATGGGTCTTAGTTTAGGCTTTGGTATTCCTATGGCTAAAAATACGGGTATGATTAATCTAGCCATTGAATTTGGAACTTCTGGAACAACGAACAATAATATGGTTCGTGAAGATTTTACGAGAATTACAGTTGATATTAATCTTTTCGAACGTTGGTTTGTGAAGCGAAAATATCATTAATAGATTAGACCTGATTAGAAAATATATATACCCAAAAACAATATTGTTTTTGGGTATTTTTTATTGATGGATTTATATGAAAAAATGGAATAAAAAAATAATAGACCTCTTACTCCAATTTAGAGTTGATAAAGAATAATATTGACTAATTTTGTGTCGATCTAAAGTTTGAAGATAACTTTATATTTAAATACCATAACAACACAATATCACTAATAGAACCTGGTTGTATTTTTTGTCTCGAATGGATTATTCTTATTCGATTACAATGAGTTTGCTGGTTTAAAAAGATTATAATATGAAAATGATTTATAAACCTCAAGAGTATAGAATCAAAGATGAAAGGATGAAACCTTTTATTGACGAGTCTGAGATTTGGGAGATATTAGATTCTGCAGAACCTACAAAAGAAAATGTAAGAGCAGTAATTCAAAAATCATTAGCTAAAAACCGTTTAAGTTTGCAGGAAACTGCACTTTTGTTAAAAACGGAAGATCCTGAGTTAATTGAGGAAATAAAGGCGGGAGCACGAACTTTAAAGGAAAATGTATATGGCGATCGTATAGTCATTTTTGCACCATTATATGTAGGAAACAAGTGTGTTAATAATTGTACGTATTGTGGATTCCGAGCTTCAAATAAAAAGCAAAAACGCACAACTTTAAATGATATTCAACTCAGATCTGAGGTGAAGTCATTGGAAGATAACGGTCAAAAGCGTTTGATTTTGGTATATGGTGAGCATCCTATGTATGATGCTGACTTTATCGCGGATTCTGTACGTACAGTTTATTCAGTCAAATCAGGATCAGGAGAGATTCGACGTGTCAATATCAATGCTGCTCCTTTGGATATTGAGGGGTATAAAAAAGTTAAAGAAGCCGGCATTGGCACCTATCAGATCTTTCAAGAAACCTATCATCGTGAGGCCTATGCGAAATACCACTTGAGTGGTCAGAAGAGTAACTTTGATTGGCGTTTAACAGGTTTAGATCGTGCACAAGAAGCCTTAATTGATGATGTTGGTATTGGGGCCTTATTTGGTTTGTACGACTGGAAATATGAGGTTTTGGGACTTCTTCGTCATGTTAACCATTTTGAGGCATGTTATAATGTCGGTCCTCATACGATTTCATTTCCGAGAATAAAGGCTGCATCTGATTCGACTATTGACCCTAGGTTTGAGGTTAACGATGATGATTTTATTCGTTTAGTTGCTATTCTGCGTTTAGCCGTGCCTTATACAGGTTTAATTTTAACTGCTCGTGAAACCAAAGAACTACGTGAAGAAGTGATTAAGTTGGGAGTTTCTCAGATTGATGCTGGAACAAACATTCAATTAGGAGGATATTCTGAGGAGAGTCGTGAAGAGCAACAGTTGGATCATGAGCAATTCGAAATAGGCGATACGAGAAGTCTGGGAGAGGTGATAGATGAATTGTTGGATAAGCAATATTTACCATCGTTTTGTACGGCTTGTTATCGTAAGGGGAGAACAGGAGAGCATTTTATGGAATTTTCAGTTCCTGGTTTTATTAAGCGATTCTGTACTCAGAATGCTATATTAACTCTAGCGGAATACCTTGAGGATTATGCAACGCCTGAACAAAAGAATAAAGGCTATAAGTTGATTGATTTAAAGGTCGAAGAACTGAATCAGAAGGATAGTCTTAAAGTGGCTCCTTTATTAGATCGTTTGGAGAAAGTGAAAGAAGGAGAGAGAGATCTGTATTTTTAGATTTTAGCCTCATATAATATTTAAACAAAAGCCCGAAATATCGGGCTTTTATTATATGTGATCAATCCAAAATGAAGGAAAAAACTTTATTTAATACTAAATAAAGTCGTTGTGTTTTTTAGTTATCATCATTTGTTTCTTTCATTGTAGGGTTGAACTCCCAAGTGTCATCTAAATAGATTCCTGGAGCATAGCCAGTAGTAAAGAAACCTCTATTGTTTAAAGTGAAAGCAACAGCATCTTCTCTTAATGGAATTTCATCTTCTAGAGATGTTCTTTCTACCCATTCATCTTTGCTTGGATCGTATTCCCACACTTCTCTTGAATATCCGCCCACTTTGCCTGTTACTAAATAGCCTTTGTCGTTAATTACAAATGCTACACCTTCAGAACGCTGTATATCCTTCATTTTTGTCCAGCCATTTGAGGTTTCAGAAACTTTTGCAGGATCATATTCCCAAACATCTTCAATACTATTGTCACCAGAAACAAGGTAAGCTTTATTATTGATAACAAAAGTCGTTGCATTTTTTGATTTTTCACCATCAAAAGCAATCTTAGTCCAGTTACCATTTTCAAATTTATAGAAGTCTTTAAGGATGTTTCTGTCTTCTTCTTTTTGGAAACCATAACCAGTTCCAATATAACCAATATTATTAATAGAGAAAGCAACAGCGCTTTGTCTTGCACCACCAGTAAAATCGTTTGCTACTTTAGCCCAAGTGTTTGTTTCTGGAGTATATTCCCAAAAATCAGCAAGTCTGTTGTCATCTTCATCGACACCAGTTCCTACATAACCTTTACCATTAGCAGTAAAAGCAACTGCTTCTCTTCTTGCAATACCAGGGAAGTCTGCAATTTGTCCCCATCCTTCTTGTAAACTATATTTATAGAATGTGTTTAAAGCATATCTACCATCATAACCTGTACCTACGTACACATTATCTCCAATAACAAAGCTTATAGCTCCACCACGAGGACGTCCTTCAAAAGAAGAATGTTTAATCCAGTTTCCAATTAGAGTACCACTTTCAGATGTTCTATCTATCACGTTAAATGATATATACCCAAAATCCGAAGGGTCTTTTTCTTCAGTACTTAAAACCTCAATATTAATTTTTGATCTTTTATCTTTTTCTATATCAAAATTTAATGGTAATGGGTTTTCAATAAGTTCTGCCAATTCTGAATTTTGGTAGGGAGCTGCAAAGATTATTTTATTATCGGAATTTTTTAATTCGAATTTTGTTAGTTGATAATCTGAGTCGACTTCTAATGTTATCGACTCTGTAGTATATGTGCCTCCTCCCCAGCTGTTGATATTTATTTCTTTATTGTCGAAGTCCTCCAATACCTTCCCATTGTGTTGGATTGTGATGAGTGCTTTAGATACATTCTCCAACGAATATTCACTATCTGATTTTGTTTTGGATTGAGGTTTGAATGAAAAGGAAAACGTTCCGTGAAAATTTTCTATTTCTTTATCTTTTTTACAGGAACAGAATATAAGTCCAATAGCTAAAATAGATAGGGAAAGTATTTTTTTTATTTTCATAAATAACAATTGTTAGTTTATATCATAATGAGTTTTATTTAATGGTTTAAAATTATGTATTTTTGACATAAAATAACTACTATAAATAGAATTTATCTAACTTATGGCTTTGTCCATCTCAATAATAAAGTTACTTCCTCGTCCAATTTCGCTCTCACACCAAACTTTACCATCCATGGCCTCAATATATTTTTTTACGATTGACAAACCAAGTCCGGTTGATCGTTCTCCAGCAGTTGGTTTTGCACTAAGTACCTGAAATTTCCCAAACATTCTTTTCTGATCTTCTAAGGAAATACCTGGCCCTTCATCTTTAATCATCGTCTTTACTTTATTACCATCTTCCCAAACTTTAACCCAAATTTCTTTATTTGATGGTGAGAATTTTATCGCATTTGAAATTAGGTTCTCATAAACTTGTGTCATGTATTCGGGATCAACTTCTACGTAAGTTTCGGTTGATTCGAAGTTTAATTTGATATGCTTTTGTTCGAGTTTTTCTTTAAAATTCTGATTGACGATATTGAGTAATCTTGATAGGTTAATTTTCTCAAGTTGAAGGTTAATACTTTTTGATTCAATCATTTTAACATCAAGAATACGTGTAATCATTTTATTCATGCGGGTCAAGGCATTCAGCATGAAATCAATGTTTTCAACATCTTCAGGCTGGTTGCTGTTTTTAATTTGTGATTTTAAATATTCAGCAATTGTTAGAGTTGATGTTAATGGGTTTTTTAAATCATGTGCAATAATTCCTATTAGGTGATTCTTTTCATGATTCAATTCTGTGAGTTCCGAATTTTTTCTGAGAATTTCCTCTTTCTGCAGGTTGATGTTGTTGTTTGCTTTTTGTAACCACTTTGCTTGTAGTTCAATCTTTTGGAAGACCTGAGCATTTTCGATTGCAATGCTAGCGTACACGGCAATATTTTGTAGAAGACTCAAGTGGTAGTCTTTAAATGCATTTTTTAAATAGCTTTGTACGGTAATAACGCCAATGACTTTACCTCTTACTTTGAGAGGGAGGTAGATGACTGACTTGGGTAAGTGAGTGTTATTGATTGAAATGACTTTTTCTATGTATTTCGAGGCTTCCTTGTCAAGATCATTGATGAAGACTTCAGCTTCATTTTTGTAGCAGTACACTGCTAGCCTATTGGGGTCATCTAAATCAAATCTAATATTATTGATATCATTACCATCTTCCTTGAATCGAGGGAAATAAAGATCTTTTTTCGATTTATCGTAAACACCAATCCCAAAAATTGACGCATCCATCAGTTCTTTTACAGATTGATAAGCCGAATCAATAATCCGTTCAAACGAGAGGTTAGCCGTAATTATTTTTCCGATATCACTTAGATGTATGAGGTTCATATACGACTTCTGAAGAAATTGGGATTGTTGAAGAATTTCTTCTTTTTGCTCCTCAAGAGCTTCATTTTTCTTTTCAATTTCAGTTTTTTGTAGTCTGATCTCCTTTGTCTTATCAAAGACCATTATTTCAAGCACTTTTTGCTTGTTGCGAATGTTGATTAATCTAATTTTAATGGTTAAAAACACCACTATAGCCAGAAAAATAACGAGAAGGGACAAAAACCACCAGGTTAACCACCATGGTGGTTGTATCGTGAATGTGTATTCATATGGAGTGGAAGTCCATATGCCGTCACTATTCGAAGCTTTAATTTTTAGGGTGTAGGTTCCGGGAGGAATTCTTGAATAAATAGCTTCTGATTTGCTTGTGATTGGTGACCATTCTTTATCCAGACCTTCAAGAATCCATTTGTATTTTACCTTTTCGGGGGACTTGTAAGATAATGCCTCAAAATTAAATGTAAGGTGATGCATATCATGGGTTAATTCCAGTTTCTGAGGAATAGGAAACCAAGGGCTAATAGAGCTATATTTATCCTTATATTTTTTATCATTCCAATTTATCTTTTTGAAAAATAAATTGATGCTGGTCAGTTGAATAATGGGTGGAGTTATGTTGATGTTATCGTTACTTGGATTGTATACCATCGCTCCATTTACAGTTCCAAACCAGAGGTTTTGATTTTTATCAATATAATTGCTGGCACCGTTATTCTCGATCCCAATAAAACCATCGTATTTGTCGTAGTTGCGAATTTTGTCAATTTTCCCCGATAAGTCGATAGAAATTCGATCAACACCATTTTGTGTTCCAGCCCAGATATTTCCTTCTTTATCTGTAAGAATAGAATATGTAATTTCAGAACTTAAGCCATCTTCAACGCTTACTTTTGTCCAACGCTGATCGTCCCAAAAGCTAAGGCCTCCACTGAAAGTAGCAGCCCATATCCGGCCTAGTTTGTCCTCACAAGTTTGCAGCACCCAATCGTGGCTTAATCCATTTTTAGAGTCGTAATTAATGATTTGGTCGCCATCGAGTACCGAGACACCATGCATATGGGAAAGCCATAGGCGATTCTTGGAGTCAATAAAAATGTTCGAAATATTCTCGCTGGTTAAATCATGATTTTTTGAATTAATTTCGCGCCTTTTGTTATCCTTATCAATAAAGACAAGGCCATTATTTAAAACAGCAAACCAGATCCCATTTTCGGCAGTACAGATATCTGTGATAATTGTGTTGGGATGAAATCCATATGTTTTTGCTGCTGATTTGATTTTTCCATTCTGATATTCCAATAATCCATTTTCAGAGGCAATAAGTATTTTACCATTGTCCAGTTCCAGAAGATCGATAACCCTGCTCAAGGATGGATGCATCTCTGTGGTTAGAATTTGAGATTCTCCATTTTTGTAACGAACAATTCCTTTCCCCGAAATACTAAACCAATAATAACCATTTGAATCTTGAAGGGTTGCCAAAACAATATTTCCACCAATAATGTTTGTGAAATCTAGGGATAAAAATTTGTTTGAGCCATATTTAATTAATCCGTTCCCACTGGTTGTTAGCCAAATATTCCCCTCGTTATCTTCTAGCACTTCCTGAATGTAAGGCGATATCAAACCTTTGCTTTGATCAATAATTTTAACATTCCCATCAGAAACAATGGCCAAACCGACTTCCTTAATACAAATCCAAAGTCTTCCTTTAGAGTCAAGATTTATATTTGTAATATCTAGTGGGTTGATTGATTCGGGAATATCAATTTTGGATATTTTATTGTTTTTAGTTTTAAAGATTGAAAAGCCAAAATTGGGTTTGAAAGCTCTGTACCAGCATTCATGGTTAGAATCAAAAAACGCGGGGACAATAATTTGGTCTTTGAACAGACTTTCATCATTAAGTTTAGATATGGACAGTTTGTTGTCTTCGTACTCATACAGTGCGTTCTGCGTTGTAATCAGGAGTTTTCCTTTCGGATCGTTTAAGATGGAGAGAGCTCGATTTTTAGTACTGAGTTCTGGATATAATTTATTGGCATTATAAATATGCCCATCTTGAATATAGACCAGTACGCGTTGATTATCTTTAATTCCCAGTGCCCATATTTTTCCATCATTACTTTCTTGAATTTGGAAGTATCTGGCTACAGGAAGACTATCGGTTTCGTTATAATTGATGAATTCAATTCCGTTAAAAAGACTGATGCCAGTGCTGGTTCCAATCCAAATGTTATCTTTACTATCTTTGAACAAGGAGCGAATGTTATTGTCCTCTAAACCATGATTTTTATTATAGGAAAAGAATTCCTGCCCATTGAATCGGGATAAACCGCCTCCGTTTGTACCCAGCCACAAATTGCCTGTTTTGTCTTGAATAATTGATGACACTTCTGATTGTGGTAAACCTTGTTCTAAAGAATAATTTGTGAAACTATACTGCTGAGCATAGTTTACCATGGAGAGTGTTAACAGAAAAAGGCTTATTAATATTTTATTGAACAGGTTGTACATATTATCAATGCTTATCTTGTGGCTTAAATAATTTGGCCAATTGTAGCTTAAGGTTGCTTTTGATATTCTTTAATGTTAACAGTAAAATTTGCCTTTTAGTATATTTAATATAAAACTGAATAAAAAGCAGTAAAAGGTACAAATTTTTTTAGGCATTTAAAAATAGTACTTTTGTTATGGACAAATCGAAATAATTGAAGTTTTTGATTTGTGTATTTAACTTAAGTATTTAATCGATATTATACTAATTATCTGGTTTTAACCTAAAAATATGTTGATCAGATAAAAATCTTAACCTTATTTACAATGACTACTAAATTAATTACAAAGATTGGATTTGTTGGTTTGACCTTGTCTTTGTTTTCATGTCAAATCCAGAAACCAATAGAAAAGGCTGAATCTGTAATATCTGAGGCGCGAATGAAAGAGTACGTTCAGGTTCTGGCTTCAGATGAATTTCAGGGACGCAAACCTTTTTCTCCAGGGGAAAGTAAAACGATTAAATACATATCAGAAGTTTATTCTGATTTGGGATTAAAGACTGATAATAATTATTTGCAGGAAGTTCCTTTGGTTGAAGTAACAGTTGGGGTAGATACACCAATGCAGTTTGAGACAAAAGGCAAAGAGCAAAGCATTCGATATAAGGACGATTTTGTTGTTTTTTCGCGTCGTTTAAAAGATCAAATCGAAGTAAAAGATTCTGAGATTGTTTTTGCGGGTTATGGTATTGTTGCTCCTGAATATGGATGGAATGATTATGAGAATCTTGATGTGAAAGGAAAAACCGTTTTGGTCTTAGTGAACGATCCAGGGTTGGATTCAGGCAATGATGAATTGTTTAAAGGTAACGAAATGACCTATTATGGTCGTTGGAGTTATAAGTTTGAAGAAGCGGCCCGGCAAGGTGCAGCAGCTTTATTAATTATTCATGACAATAAGGGAGCGGGTTACCCCTGGTCAGTGGTTTTAAATTCGGCATTGGTTCCTAAATTGTATCAGCAATCTGAAAACGCTTATCAGGACAGAGCAGCGATAGAAGGTTGGTTGACTCATGAGGTTGCTTCCAAATTATTTGCGGAGAATCAGCTGAATTTGGATGAGTCCATTTTGAATGCTAAGAAAAAAGGTTTTCATGGGTTTGCTTTGGATACAAAAATGAGCATAACAATTCGAAATTCATTTCGTGAAGATGTGACGCATAACGTTATTGGAATTATAAAAGGGAGTGACTTATCAGATGAATGTATTGTGTATTCTGCGCACTGGGATCATCTTGGCATAGGTCGAAAAATGAATGGAGATAGTATTTATAACGGCGCAGTTGACAATGGTACATCATTGGCTTGGATGTTTGAGATTGCTAAGGCCTTTAAAGCCATGCCTACACCTCGGCGTTCTGTGGTATTTTTAGCTCCATCAGCAGAAGAATCGGGGTTGAATGGATCTGCTTATTATGTGAATCATCCTTTATTCCCACTTCATAAAACTGTAGCAAATATTAATAATGATTTGATGTTGCCTTATGGTCGCATGAAAGATTTGATGGTGACAGGCTATGGTCAGTCCGAATTGGATGATTATGCCGAAGAGGCTGCCAAACAACAAGGGCGTTATATCTTGCCAGATCCTAATCCTCATACAGGAATGTATTATCGGGCTGATCATTTTAGTTTTGCTAAAGCGGGAGTGCCGGCTTTGTTTGCTCGTGGGAATAACGACCATGTTGAGAAAGGCAAGGTTTTTATGTCTGAAAAAGAGAAGGATTGGTTGGCAAATAATTACCACAAGCCTTTTGATGAATATCAGGATTGGTGGGATTTATCGGGTGTAGCCGAAGATGCTAAACTGATGTTTCGTATTGGATGGAAACTGGCTAATGAAGATTCATTTCCTCAATGGAAAGATGGTTCTGAATTCAAAGCCATTCGTGAAAAGCAATTTGTAAATAAGAAAAACTAGACTTAGGTTTTAGTCTATACAACCAATAAAAAAAAAAGTGATCTCAATTTTGTTGAGATCACTTTTTTATTTTGTATCAATTAGTGTCTTGATTTATAATGTAAGGAATCACCCCATTGACCATAGCCAATTTCACCATCAGCCATATTGATACGAGCTTCCATACAGTTGGTGCAATCATCCGCACCTTCATCAATACAGGGTTTGTTTTGATATAAAAGGTAGTTGGCTCTTTCTTGTGTCGGTGTAATATTTGGCATGATAATATTTGCTCCAATTTTCAAAGCTTTTTCTCTTCCCAAAGGATCAATAGCTTGCAGGGCAGTGGCTGCAGCAATATTAATATCCTTCATCATGATTCGAAGAACCGCAATCATTCTAAGCGTTAACCTAAATCTTTCATTCAGACTCATCAACTGATCCTTGTACTGGTACAATGGGGTCTGGTCATGTTCGATAAAAGGGCCCATACCCACCATATCGATATCAAACTTTTTCATGAAAAGCAGATCGTTGGCCAAATCTTCGTAGGTTTGAAAAGGAAGACCAATCATCACGCCCGTTCCCGTTTGATAGCCAATATCCTGAAGCGATTTCAAGCATTTAAGTCGGGTTGCATGCGAGTGTTCTTCGTTATTGGGGTGGATTTTATTGTAGAGTTCAGCATTACTCGACTCAATGCGTAGCAGATAACGATGGGCTCCGGCATCAAACCATTTTTGGTAGGTTTCAGGATTTTGCTCACCAATTGAAATGGTGATCCCCAGCTCATTATTACTGATTTTTTTGATATCTCTTAAAAGTTGACTGATGCGGTCAACAAAGGCAGGATCGGAACGTTCGCCAGCTTGCAAAACCATTGAGCCGTATTTGTGTTCGTGGGCAAATTTGGCAGCCTTCAGAATCTGCTCATCAGCAATATCGTAGCGATTGACCTCTTTGTTAGTGGCCCGAATGCCACAGTATAAACAGTCTTTTTTACAAATATTAGAGAATTCAACTAGTCCTCGGAAATAGACTTTATTGCCGATATATTCAAGTTTTACTTCGTGTGAACGTTTAAATAAAGCTTTCTCTTGTTCACCACTAGCCTTCAAGAGTCGAATAATGTCGTCTTTGCTAAAGTTCTCTTTTTGTAATAGTGCGTTGAAACTAATATTCATATCAGTGGACTTAGATTTTATGAGCTTGAGTTTGTTCTGCAAAAATAGTGATAAAAATTTAAGATTTTCTTTCGAATGGCAGTATTTGGAGTTTCATACTCGAAACTCTTTAATGTGTTTATTGGAAGAATTTTAGTTTAAATATTAAAGACCTGATTGTATTGGCAGTTTATGCTGAAGTCAGAAAATAGGGGGCTTCATTGCAAACGTTTGTTTTAGATCAGTTCTAAATTGTTGTTTTTTTCTTGATAAATGGGGATTTGCTTACAGATTACTAGTGATTCTTCTTTTTAGAGTATTGATTCTTACTATATTTGTCCAAAATTTTGATGAATCATAAGTTGGTTCTGGGGAATTAAATTTACAAGATACTACACCCGAAATCGGTTTTAAGGTGTTTATACAATTGAGTAGGTATACACGCTTTATTTTGCAGATCAGAATTTAATTTGAAATAAAATACTAAAACATATACAATGATTAACGAACAGTTATTAAATCCTAAAAGTATTGTCGTTGTTGGAGGTTCCGACGATGTACAAAAGCCAGGTGGTAAGGTTTTAAAGAATCTTATTGATGGAAATTTTCAAGGAAACCTATATGTTGCTAACCCAAAGTTAGACGAGGTTCAAGGAATTAAGTCATATAAGAATCCACAAGATTTACCTGAAGTGGATTGTGCAATTCTTGCAATTGCAGCTAAGTTTTGTCCACAGACAATTGAGTTGTTGGCAAAAGAGAAAAACACAAGGGCTTTTATTATTCTATCTGCTGGATTTAGCGAAGAGAATGAAGAAGGAGCTGAACTTGAGAGACAAATTGTTGAAACGGTGAATTCAGTTGGGGGTGCTTTAATCGGACCAAACTGTGTTGGTGTTTTAAATTCAAACTATAATGGTGTTTTCACAACTCCAATTCCATCATTAGATCCTAAGGGATGCGATTTTATTTCTGGATCAGGAGCAACAGCGGTATTCATTATGGAGTCCGGTGTACCTAAAGGGCTTTCTTTCTCTAGTGTTTATTCAGTAGGGAACTCTGCTCAGATGGGTGTTGAAGAGATCTTGAAATATATGGATGAGAGCTACGATCCTGAAACTTCCAGCTCGGTTAAATTATTATATATCGAGAATATCGACAAGCCAGAGATGTTATTGAAGCACGCTTCATCTTTGATTCGTAAAGGTTGTAAGATTGCTGCAATTAAATCGGGTAGTTCTGAAGCGGGTTCTCGTGCTGCTTCATCTCACACAGGTGCACTAGCTAGTCCTGATGTTGCTGTAAATGCACTTTTCAAAAAAGCGGGTATTGTTCGTTGTTCAGGTAGAGAAGAGTTGGCAACTGTCGCTTCCATCTTTATGCATCCTGAATTGAAAGGTAAAAATATTGCGGTTATTACCCATGCAGGTGGGCCGGCAGTGATGTTGACAGATGCGCTTTCAAACAATGGTTTGGATGTACCGCATATCGAAGGACCTAAAGCTGATGCTTTGCTTGAGAAACTTTATGCAGGCTCTTCAGTGGCAAATCCAATCGATTTCTTAGCAACAGGTACAGCTCAGCAGTTGGGTGATATTATCGATGCTTGTGAAAATGATTTTGACAATATCGATGCGATGGCTGTTGTATTTGGTAGCCCGGGTTTATTCCCTGTATATGATGTTTACGACTTGTTGGATGAGAAGATGAAGCAGTGCAAGAAGCCAATTTATCCAATTCTGCCATCGGTTATTAATGTGAAAGATGAAATTGAACATTTCTTAGCTAAAGGTCGAATCAATTTCCCTGATGAAGTTGTATTTGGTGACGCATTGGCTAAGGTTTACAATACTCCAAAGCCAGAGGCTGAAAATATTGTGATGCCTGAGGTTGATAAAAAAGCAATCCGTGCGATTATTGATGAGGCTGATAATGGTTATTTAGCTCCTGAGAAAATTCACGCTTTATTGGATGCTGCTGGTATCGACCGTTCGAAAGAAGGTGTGATTGATACGGTTGAAGCTGCTAAGGAAATGGCTAAGGAAATTGGTTACCCAATGGTAATGAAAGTTGTTGGTCCGGTTCACAAGTCAGATGTTGGTGGGGTTGTTTTAAATGTGATGAATGAGGAAACAGTGGTTGCAGAATTCGAGCGTTTGATTAAAATTCAGGATACTTATGCCGTAATGATGTGTTCTCAGCATAGCGGAACAGAAGTTTTTATTGGTGCAAAACGTGAAGATAAATTCGGTCATATGGTTCTTTGTGGACTAGGTGGAATTTTTATCGAAGTATTCAAAGATGTGAAAGCAGCTTTAGCTCCAATTTCAAAAGATGAAGCGCACGAAATGATTCGCGGTTTGCAGTCTTATGGTATTATTAAAGGGATGCGTGGACAAGAGCCTGTAAACGAAGATAAGTTTGCAGATGCAGTTTCTCGTGTTGCTGCTCTGATGACAGTGGCTCCTGAGATTTTTGAAATGGATTTAAATCCACTTTTAGGATCGAAAGATGCTGTTGTTGCTGTTGATGCTCGTATTCGAATTGAAAAAGAGATGTAAAAACTGTGGCTTAGCTTGTTTGTAGGTTCGTGAATTTGACGATACCTTTACATTCTTCAAATTGACAATTTACTCACTTACTAAATCACTCATTATATTATGAGAAAGTTTAAAGATCTAAGCCTGAATGAAAAACTGATGATCAGTTTTATCCTAATTCTTTTAATCGCTATTGCTTTAAATTGGAGCAATGTTTTTAAAGGAATAAAAAAAGGCTTCGATATTCAGACCGAACAACCGGCCGAATAAGCTGGATGATACCCGAGACATCGTCTCGGGTATTTGTTTTAAATCTTGATCTTGCGATCTCGATATTATTTACCATTTGCATGATATTATAAAATGAAAAAACAAGATTTAATATTCATACTTTGTGTTGTCATTTTCTTTCTGCCATTTTTTGTGTCAGACGAAGTGTTTAACTTTTATGTAGGCTATAATAAAGCTCACGGTATGGTTACCAGTTTCATTAAATTCGCAGTTCTGGCGACTTTGGGTGAGATAATCGGTTTAAGATTGAAATCCGGTGTTTATTACCAAAAGGGTTTTGGTATTCTTCCCAGAGCCATTGTATGGGGATTCCTGGGATTAAGCATCAAGCTGGCTTTTGTCATTTTTGCTACCGGAACACCGATCTTCATTGCTTATCTTGGTCTTGATGGTGCAACTGAAATTATGAAAGGCGCTTTTAGCACCGATAAGCTATTGGTTGCTTTTGCAATATCAGCTTGTATGAACCTTATATATGCACCCGTAATGATGACTTTGCATAAAATTACGGATACCCATATTATTGATAATGGCGGAACGTTAAGAGGTTTTCTGAAACCGATTCAGTTTTCTAATATTTTTCAGAAGCTGGATTGGGGTGTGCAGTGGAATTTTGTTTTCAAAAAAACAATTCCATTTTTCTGGATTCCGGCACATACATTTACCTTTTTATTGCCACCAGATTATCAGGTTTTGTTTGCAGCCGTTCTGGGAATTGTCTTGGGGGTATTACTCGCCATTGCAAGTTTGAAAAGTGCTAAATAATTATAACTTTGTAGAGGATTGAAAATTATAAATTTTTAATCCTCTATTTTTTTACAATAAGCACAAGTGGGTTCACTGTGTTTGGTTTGATGTCTCATCTCTTTTATACTGAAAATATGACTAAAATTGGTTTGTTTTACGGCCCTGAAGAAGGTAATGTAGAAAAAGTAGCCAAGCTTATTGCTGGCAAACTTAAAAATGTTGATCTGGTAAAAGTTAAAGATGTTGATGCAGATGCTTTCGATGCGTACGAGAATATTATTCTGGGAATTTCGACACTTGGAAAACACACGTGGTCTTCGGATAATACAGGAAACGATTGGGATCAATTTTTGCCCAAAATGAAGGGGATTAGTTTAAAAGGTAAGAAGGTTGCCATTTTCGGACTTGGGGATCATGTTGCTTACGCTGATTTCTTTGTTGATGCTATGGGAGAATTATTTGAGCTTGTTAAAGAAACCGGAGCGACCCTTATTGGTGAAGTGAGTGGTGAAGGTTATGAGTTTAATGAATCTCGTGCTTTTATCGATGGGAAATTTGTAGGACTTCCTATTGATGAAGACTTTGAAGAAGAATTAACTGAAGAAAGAATCGATAATTGGTTGAAAATCATTGAGCCGGAGATGATTTAAAAAATATTCATATATAAATTGAAGCTTTCTTCCCTTGAAGAAAGCTTTTTTTTTGCCGAAACTATCAGTTTAGTATTTTTAAAACGATTACTCTCTTTAGATTGTAATTATATAAGCTTAATTCGTTTTAATTTGTAAGGAAAATTTGTAAAATTGCAGTAATTAAAATTTAAACAATAACCCTTTAAATATAAAATATGAAAACCCCCATAAGTTCTCAAATCGTTGATGCTAAATTAGCTCTGTGTGAGATAGATAAGATGGAAGATGCCACTATTCGTGATGTTGTACGTGTGGTCAATATGATTGAAGAAGAGAGTGGAGAGAAATTCATTCGTATGGAAATGGGGGTTCCGGGTTTGGCAGCCTCTAAATTTGGTATTGAAGCAGAAAAAGAAGCATTGGATCGTGGTGTTGCTTCAGCTTACCCAATGCTTGAAGGTGTTAAGCCTTTGAAAGAAGAAGGTTCTAAGTTCATCAAAAATTTCATGGATGTAGAATTAGGCGCAGAAGGTGTAATTCCAACTGTTGGTTCTATGCAAGGTGGATATGCTGCTTTTATGGCTGTTTGTTCGGCTACCAAAGGTAAGGATACGATCTTATTTGTTGATCCAGGTTTCCCGGTGCAGAAAACACAGATGGATGTTTTGGGAATGAAATATGAAACTTTCGATATTTACGAGTATCGTGGTGATAAGCTACAAGATAAGCTTGAATCTATTATGTCGAAAGGAAATATTGCGGGTATCCTTTATTCAAATCCTAACAATCCGGCTTGGACTTGTATGAACGAGGACGAGTTGAAGACAATTGGTGAAATGGCTACAAAATACGATGCGATTGTATTGGAAGATCTTGCCTATTTCGCTATGGATTTCAGAACAGATTTAAGTCAGCCAGGTGTGGGTCCTTACCAGCCTACTGTTGCTCGATATACAGACAACTATATCTTGATGATTTCTAGTTCTAAGGCATTCTCATATGCTGGTCAAAGAATTGGTTTGCTTTGTATTTCTGATAATCTTTACAATAGAAGATATGAAGGAATGAAGAATCGCTTTGGTTTAGATAAATTTGGCGATGCTGTTGTATTCAGAATTATTTACACATTATCTTCAGGTGTATCTCATTCAGCACAATATGGTTTACATGGTATGCTAAAAGCGGCTAACGAAGGTAAATTTAATTTTGTTGAAGATGTAAGAGAGTATGGTGAGCGTGCTAAGATTATGAAGAAACTATTTATGGATAATGGTTTTGAATTGGTTTACGGAACCGATCTTGATGTGCCTTTGGCTGATGGATTTTATTTTACAATTGCATATCCCGGACTAACCGGTTCCGATTTGAATAAGAAATTGCTGTACTATGGTATTTCTGCAATCTGCTTGAATGAAACAGGGAGTCTAAAAGAAGGCCTTCGTGCTTGTGTTTCTCAGATCTCACGCGATCAATTTGCTGATTTGGAGTTCAGATTGAAAGAGTTTCATAAGCATCATCAAGTTCTTGCATAACTGAATGCTTATACATTTCGTATAAGTAAGAGGTGATCAGAAACAGATTCGTATAAAATATGCCTCTCAAGTAACGAATTTGTTATATATGGGGCATAATTTATTTAGACTGATTGTAAATTTTTGATATTGGCGATGAATTGAAAGGAAAATGATGGAAGTCGCTTTTGATTTGTTACCTTTATCGAGCAAATTAACATTAAATTCTTAATATATAAACGCTATGGCAAAATTCAAAGGTGCTATTGTTGTTGATACCGAAAAATGTAAAGGTTGTGGCTTATGTGTTGTAGCCTGCCCTACAAAGGTTATCGAACTTGCACGCGACGTTAATGGCAAAGGTTACCATTATGCCCACATGGCCAATGCTGATGCATGTATTGGTTGTTCAAGTTGTGGTTTAGTTTGTCCGGACACAGTAATTACTGTTTACAGAGTAAAAGCAAGCTAATTACTATTTAATCAAAATCTGAAAATCTTAAAAATATTTTTGTAATGGGAGATATTCGATTAATGAAGGGGAATGAAGTGATTGCTGAAGCAGCTATTCGTTGCGGATGCGATGGGTATTTTGGTTACCCAATTACACCTCAGTCCGAAGTTATGGAGACCCTTATGATTCGCAGACCTGAGCAGGAAACCGGAATGGTTGTTGTTCAAGCGGAAAGTGAAGTCGCTGCAATTAATATGGTGTACGGTGGTGCATCTTGCGGTAAAAAAGTAATGACATCATCTTCAAGTCCTGGAATCAGTTTGAAGGCTGAAGGTATTACTTATCTTGCCGGTGCTGAATTGCCTGCCTTAGTTGTTAATGTTGTACGAGGAGGACCAGGTCTTGGTACGATTCAGCCAGCTCAGTCTGACTATTTTCAAGCTGTAAAAGGTGGTGGACATGGTGACTACAAGCTAATTGTTTTGGCTCCTGCTTCAGTTCAGGAAATGAACGATTTTGTTGAGTTGAGTTTTGACTTGGCATTTAAATATTTAAATCCAGCAATGATTTTGACTGATGGTGTTATTGGTCAGATGATGGAGAAGGTTGAATTGTCAGAATTCAAGCCTCGTTGGACTGAAGAAGAAATTATTGCGAAGTCTGGAACTTGGGCTACTACAGGTAAAACTGCAGATAGAGAGCGTAATATTTCTACATCTCTAGATCTTGATTCAGCTAAGCAAGAAGTCTTTAATCACAAGTTGCAAGCGAAATATCGCGCAATGGAAGAGAACGATGTTCGCTTCGAAAAAATCAATTGTGATGACGCTGACTATCTATTCGTAGCTTACGGATCAAGTGCTCGTATTTGTCAAAAAGCGATTGAGATTGCTCGTGAAAAAGGAATTAAAGTTGGTTTGCTACGTCCTATAACTCTTTTCCCTTACCCAGTTAAGCAGATCCAGGAAATGCTTGGTCAAGTAAAAGGAATTTTATCAGTAGAAATGAGTGCTGGTCAAATGGTAGAAGATGTACGTTTGGCTGTTAACGGTAAGGTGCCAGTTGAGCACTTTGGTCGTTACGGTGGAATCATTCCTACTCCTGATGAAGTAGTTGAAGCATTAGAACAAAATTTTTTAGGAGAATAAGTTATGACAGCAACAACAGAACTTAAGAATATAATTAGCGAAGAGAACGTTGTTTACAAAAAAACTTCCGTTCTTTTAGATAACGAAATGCATTATTGCCCGGGTTGTACTCATGGTGTAATTCATAAAGCAATTGCTGAAGTTATTGACGACATGGGTATTCAGGAAAAGACCATTGGTGTTTCTCCTGTAGGATGTTCCGTGTTGGCATATAACTATTTAGATATCGATTGGCAACAAGCTGCTCACGGTCGTGCGCCTGCATTGGCTACAGCAACTTCTCGTTTAATGCCGGAAAAATATGTTTTCACTTATCAGGGTGATGGTGATTTGGCTTCTATCGGTTGTGCTGAAATTATGCACGCTTGTAACCGTGGGGAGAGCATCGTCGTATTCTTCGTGAACAATGCCATTTATGGTATGACCGGAGGACAGATGGCACCAACCACACTTGAAGGACAGGTGACTGCTACATCTCCTTACGGACGTGATTGCCAGACAACCGGTTTCCCAATGAAAATTTCTGAAATGGTAGCGATGTTACCAGGAACTCGTTTTGTGACTCGTGAGTCTGCAGAAACTCCAGGTGCGGTTCGCAAACTGAAGAAAGCAATTCGTAAAGGTTTTGAAAATACCAGAGAGAATAAGGGTATTTCATTCATCGAAATTGTTGGTACTTGTAGCTCGGGATGGAAAATGTCTCCAGTACAGTCTAACGTGTGGATGAAAGAAAACATGTTCCCTTACTACCCACTTGGTACATTAAAAGACGAGTAAATTTCATTAGGGATAGAGCGAGATTAACTTTATGGTAGATTATTTAGAACAATCGATGATCTATCCCATAATCGATTAAAACTGTAAAAAAATGACTGAAGAAATTATAATTGCAGGATTTGGTGGTCAGGGTGTACTTTCAATGGGTAAAATTCTTGCTTACTCAGGTATTATGCAGGATCAGGAAGTATCATGGATGCCATCTTACGGTCCTGAAATGCGTGGAGGTACAGCTAACGTAACTGTAATCTTAAGCGACAATCGTATTAGTTCACCCGTATTGAAGAAATTCGATACAGCTATTATTCTTAACCAGCAATCAATGGATAAGTTTGAGGCGGATATTAAGCCTGGTGGAACTTTATTATATGATCCAAACGGTATCACACGTCATCCGGAAAGAACAGATATCAATATCTTTAGAATTCCAGGTGCAGCCTTAGCTACTGAAATGGGTAATCCTAAGACTTTCAACATGATTATTATGGGTGGTTTCCTTAAGGTGAAGCCTATCGTAAAAATTGAGAATGTTCAGAAAGGTCTTGAGAAATCATTGCCAGAGCGTCATCATAAATTGATTCCTTTAAATATTGAAGCAATTCAAAAAGGAATTGAAAATGTTGAAACTGTACTCGCACTATAGAACAAAACAACAACAAATACTATCCAATTAAAAAGAAGAATCTTACTATAAGATTCTTCTTTTTTTATATAAAATATGTTTTGTAACTTGATTGTCATAAAGTTACTGCCTATGATACATTATGACTTTGATAAAAGACGACAGGTGTTAAATTGCACTATGGTAGGTACAATTACGGTAGATGAAGTGGTTGTATTTATTGAATCTATAATAAAAGCTGACTATTTGCTGGCTGATTTGAATATGATCATTGATATGTTGGACTGTGAGGTTTTATTTCAGCTTAATCAACTTCAGAAAATTGCTGATGTCAATAATAGATTATTGGATAGATATCTGTCTGTTAAACACGCTATTGTATTAGATAAGCCACTTGATACAGCCATGGCTTATTATTATAAGCAACTTAGTATGCAAGGGAATTATATGCTGGAACTTTTCACAACTATTGAAGCTGCCAATAAGTGGATGGGAGTTTCTGAATTGAGTTCCGGATAAATTTTATTTGAGTAGGATAGTCGTTGTTTTTGTCTACTATCCCATTATGTATTTAAGGCTTGTTACCCCGGATGGTGCACGATTTTATAACGTTCCTTGAAAAAAAAGATAAAAGCCACATGATGCAACCGAAACTAAACGTGCGGTAGTAATGATATAAAAATGGCTAGCCCTTACATTAAGAGCTAGCCATTCATTTTATTGGTTTTATACACTAAAGCTTAAAGAAGCTATAGTCCAAATATTGAAGGACAGTTTTAGCATCCTCGTGTTTATCAATTTCAGATTTCCATTTGTTTGAATTCAGATCAAAAACTAAACTCTGAGTTGAATCCACAAAACCATACCCGTTATTATAGGTAAAGTAGGCATATCCTTTTTGAGATTTATTTAAAAGATTCTTTCCTATCTTGAATTCAGAATCATCAATCCCCATTTGTGACAATAGCGTGTTTGCTAGATCGGGCTGACAGCCATATTTAGGAACTTTAAGCCCTTTTTGTTTTAGGCAACCCCCCAACCAAAGCATTGGAATCTTGTATTTTTCAGGGTCACTGGGGACAAAGTTTCCAACGTAACGAGAGCCATGATCAGCCAACAGAATCACTAAGGTATTGTCCCAACTTGGTAGCTTTTTTAATTTCGAAATAAATTCACCTAAACACTTGTCTGTGTAGTAAGCTGAATTCATAAACAAGCTGTTTTCATCTTTCCCTTTTATTACTGTTTCCATTGGGACAGCAAAGGGTTCATGGCTGCTTAAGGTTAGGCAGGCTTTAAAGAAAGGTTCTCTTTCTAGTTTGATATCATGATACAGTCTATCGAATAAGTACTCATCGTGTACGCCCCATTTCGACGTATTCAACTCGCTTGGAAAATCCTCCATTGTGATGGTATTATTGAAACCAATGTTCGATAAAAAGGAATTCATGCTGGCAAAATGGAGGTCTCCGCCATAATAGAATTTGCTAGTGTATCCCTGTTGTTTAAATGTCTTGCACAGGCTGGGTAGATTCTGAACCTTTTTGTGATATTCAATAACAGGTTTCTTTGGAAGAGAAGGGAAACCACTGAAAACACCAACTGTTCCAATTTTTGTTCTGTCTCCAATGCCATAGAAGTTTGTGAACATGATGCCTTCGTCGGATAAGCGGTGGAAGTTTGGTGTCACCCCTTTTTTACCTCCAAGTTCCTCTATGATTGCAGATGTGAAACTTTCCAAAACGATTAAAATAATATTTGGAGATTTGCTTTTCAGGACGCTGTCTTGATCGATGATTTTAGATTCAATCATCTTAGCATATCTGGTTTGTGCCTCCTCATCAGAAAGAAGCTTTATTCTTTTATTCTTCTTTAGCTTTTTCAATGAATAAGAGAAGTTCCAAATTGGATTTACGGACAAAAGATTCGCATAGGTGTTTGATGAATGGTAAACATAGCCAACATTCATAGGTGCTATTCCCAAGCCACCTCTGATTGGGATAATCATGCTGGCAGTAATCAGTAACAATAGGGGAAAGAATTTTAATTTGGTAGGTGCAATAGCATCTAGCTTCCGAATAATAAATCGATTAAACAGCTTATAAGTGATGGTGTAGATGGCTACGAACAAACCCAATAGGAGAATATAAGTTGAGGTAGCTGTTGATGCCGCAGCTTCTTTTGGTGTTTTTAGATAGCTTAAAACCGTACCATCAATATGAAAGCCCCAATTACGGAATAGTTCAAAGTTAGGCACAGCAATGGATAAGCTGATTAAAATAAGAGTTGCGTATAAAATCTGGAAGAAACGTTTTAATTTCTTTCCGGGTAAAGTAATGCTCAAACTTAGGATTAAGCCGGTAAGCATAAGGATGTAGCCTGTTATCGAAATGTCGTGATACAAGCCGTAAATAAATGACAAGAGAATCTCTCCAAAGCCTAATAAGCTGGTTTGAGAGTATTGATAGATTGAAAATGCAAAGCGGATAAATATCATGAATGCGATCCAGCCAAGGGCTGCTGCAAGGAAAAAAGATAATCTTTGTTTCATAACTTTTGATTATAAGTAGTAATGTTATTTGAAAAGAGAAATTAGAAGCATTCCTAAAATGGAGAGACTTCCCCAGCTTGTAAGATCCCATTTCCAATCTCGTTGTGGAGATGCTTGATCTATTTTTAGAAACTTAAATAGGGGGAGAGCTTTGTATATGGCGTAGCCAAATGAGAGACCAATAAACATACCCACAATAATATCTCCGGGATAATGAACGCCTAAATAGATTCTCGAATAAGAAACCAGAACTGCCCATGAAAATAAGAATATGCTTAGATATCTTTTGCGAAACAAAAGACTGCAAAATGTTGCCAGTCCAAATACATTAGCTGCGTGTGATGATGCAAATCCGTATTTGCCTCCACGGTAGCCATTTACAATATGCACCAAGTTGGACAGCTCAGGTGAACGACTGGGTCTGAATCGCTGAAAAGTGGGTTTTAAAATACCCGATGCCATTTGATCACAACAAATGATAACCAGCACAATGGCAAGGACAAGGTAGAGGCAATTTCGCCATCCGTAAGTTCGGTAAATCTGAACAATAATAGATAAATAAAAGAGTGCCCAAACAAGTTTTCCGGATATCAAATACATAAATGAATCGAAAAAAGAAGAATGCAGGCTATTGAGATAGAGTAATAACTCTTGATCAAGTTGGTTAAGTGTTTCAAGCATAATTGGAGTTGTATATCGTCAGCAAAAGTAAGTTTTTACGATGGCTTTTTAGTTTCAAAACGATTGTAAAAATAGTTATTATCCTTACAAAATGCTGAATAAGTATGGATTTGAATACTGGAAAGCGCTTTTTAATTGCATATCTGCTTACAAATAATCTTCTTTTTTTTGTCTTGAAATGATGAAATGATGATTTTAACCGTGTTGTTGGCAGGCTTTATCGTGTGATATATTGTTTCATCCAATAAGTTTGATGTGATTGATTTATTCAGTTAAAATTGTGATTAAGTTTGAATATTTGAGTTAATTTTAACGAACATAAATATTATAACTGTTGCGCACTTTATGATTAGATAAAAGAAGCTTTTTCTGTTGTTTTCATCAAGTTGTGTTCTGTTTAATAATCAATTCTAAATTAAAAAAAATGATTAGAAAATTATTTCTATCACTTCTATTTGTAGGTGTTTTTACACTTGGAAGTTTTGCCCAAACTGGAAAAATTAAGTTTGAGGAATACGATCTTGATAATGGCTTACACGTCATTTTGCAGCAGGATCATACAACACCAAATATTGTTATTTCGGTGATGTATCATGTTGGTTCTAAGAATGAAAAGCCTGAATTGACGGGGTTTGCTCACTTTTTTGAACACTTGATGTTCGAAGGAACGGATAATATTCCTCGTCATCAGTACGATAAATATGTGTCAAGAGCGGGTGGTGAGTTAAATGCTAACACATCGAGCGATAGAACTTACTATTATGAGTTATTGCCATCGAATCAGCTGGCTTTAGGTGTATGGTTAGAGTCTGAAAGAATGATGCATGCCAAAGTAGAAGCTATTGGTATCGAAACTCAGAAAAATGTTGTGATTCAGGAGAAGAAACAGCGTTATGACAACCAACCTTATGGAACCATTTTGCCACAGACTTTGGCACATGCTTACGAAAAGCATCCTTACCACTGGACTCCAATTGGAAACGAAGAGCATATTCGTAATGCAAAAGACGAAGACTTCCTGAATTTCTATAAAGAGTTTTATGTGCCTAACAATGCTGTTTTAACCATTTGTGGTGATTTTAAAACTGATGAGGCTAAGAAATTAGTGAATGACTATTTCGCTTCAATTCCAAAAGGAACAAAAGAGATTTATCGCCCATCAATTGTTGAACCGGTAAAAACAAAAGAAGTACGCGATACGGTTTTTGACAATATTCAATTACCTGCTGTTATTCAGGCTTATCATATTCCAGCTATTGGGACACCCGATTTTTATGCTGTAAGTATGTTAGGGAAACTGTTAACTGATGGTAAGAGTTCTCGTTTGAATAAAACTTTGGTTGAAGAAAAGCAATTGGCTCTACAGATGATGGCTTTCCCAATGCCTAACGAGGATCCAGGTTTAACATTAGCTTTCGGTATTCCAAATATGGGCGTTGATCCGATGGATCTTGAAAAGGCAATGGATGAACAAATCAATTTGGTTCGATCAGATTTAATTTCTGAAAGAGAGTTTCAGAAGCTTCAAAATAAGGTAGAGAATGATCTTGTAAGTTCTAATGCGACTATAGAAAGACGAGCTGAAAATCTTGCTACAGCTTATACTTATTATAAGTCAACTGAAAGAGCGAATCAAGAGTTAGATAATTATATGTCTGTATCGCGTGAAGATATTAAGCGTGTTGCAAATAAATATTTTATTCCTGAAAACCGAGTTGTTCTTTATTACCTGCCTAAAGCAAAATAGGGGGTAGCTTAATTTTTATTGAGTCGTTTAGTGAAGACTCAAATTTATTGGGATAGGCTTTTGCCTTAACATGTAAATTATAAATGATGAAAAAAATAAATAAATTCTTATTCATACTTGTTGCTATCTGCTTAGTAACAACGGTTCATGCTCAAGTTGACAGAACCAAGGCTCCGGCTGCTGGTCCTGCTCCAAAGGTACAGTTGGGCGATTACGATAGTTTCACACTAAAAAATGGATTGAAAGTTTTAGTTGTAGAAAATCACAACCTGCCTAAGGTTGCTTTTAATCTTGAACTGCTTATCGATCCGATTGTTGAAGGAGATAAAGCGGGATATATTTCTATTGCAGGAAGCATGCTTGATGCAGGAACCAAAACAAAAACCTCACAGGAGATTGCTGAAGAGGTCGATTTTATTGGTGCAAGATTAAGTACCAGATCAAAAGGTGCTGCTGCTGCTGGTTTGTCGAAATATAAGGATCAAATCTTAGCATTAATGGCTGATGTTGTTCTTAATCCAGCTTTTCCTACTGACGAATTTGATAAGCTGATCAAACAAAATATTTCAGGTATTCAGGCGGATAAAACATCACCAAAACAAATTGCACAAAATGTTGCTAGTAAAGTTTTATATGGTGATGCTCACCCTTATGGAGATGTGATGACTGAAGGAACATTGGCTAATGTAACTTTAGATGATTGTAAAACGTATTACGCTAATTATTTTAAGCCTAATGTTGCCGTAATGGCTATTGTGGGTGATATCACAACCAAAGAAGCTAAGAAATTAGTGAAGAAGTATTTTGGTAAGTGGGAATCGGGGAATGTACCGACTCATGCTTATGATGCGCCAGCTAAAATCGAAGGTAAGCGTGTTGTTTTATCTAACAAAGATGCTGCTCCTCAGTCTACGATTCAGGTTGTTTATCCAATCGACTTGAAAAAAGGTTCGGCTGATGTGATTCCTGTGAGTGTAATGAATGCGATGTTAGGACGTGGTTTTACAGGTTTGTTAATGAAAAATCTACGTGAAGATAAAGGATATACTTACGGCGCTTATTCAAGCATTTCAGCTGATAAATTGATTGGTGATTTTTATGCGGGTGCTGAAGTGAAAGCAAACGTAACTGACAGTGCTTTTATCGAAATTGCAAGAGAAATGAATCGTATCAGAAATGAGAAGATGACTCAGGATCATTTTGATATGACTAAGGCGACTCTTGCTGGTGATTTTGCACGTGCACTTGAATCACCTTCAACTATTGCAAGTTTTGCATTAGCTATTGAACGTTACCATTTACCATTGGATTATTATGCAACTTATCTGGAGAAATTAGATAAAGTAACGCTTGAAGATGTTCAGGCTATGGCTAAAAAATATGTTGATCCTGATAATGCAATCTATTTGGTCGTAGGTGACAGAGGTTTGAAAGCTAAGTTGGCTAAATTGAGCTCTACCAATACAGTTGAGGAGTATGATGGAGAAGGGAATGTTGTAAAAGAAGATCCTAATGCGATTCCTGATGGTTTAACTGCCAATGTTGTTGTTGAAAATTATATCAATGCAATTGGTGGAAGAAAAAAGCTTGAAAGTATTAAAGATATGAGTGTGAAAGGCGAAATGAAAATGGGACCTATGAGCATTAATGTTGAACAAGCTTATAAGAATAATACCATGTTTGCTATGTCGATGGTAATGAATGGACAGGTTTTGCAAGCAATTAAGTACAACGGAACGGTTGCTAAAGTAACTGCTCAAGGACAAACTAATGAGGCTAATGCTGAACAGTTGAAAGGATTTAAAATGCAAGCTCAGATGTGTGCTGAGTTAAATCTTGAAGCCTTAGGTTTTACAACAAAATTAATTGGCACTGATAAAGTTGATGGACAAAAAGTGTATAAGGTAGAAATTGTAAGTGCTGACGGAACCAAAAAGGTTGACTATTTTAGTGCGGCAACTGGTTTAAAATTAAAAACAGTGGCTCAACAAAACGGTATGTCTGTGACGATGATTTATAAAGATTATCAAGATGTAGAAGGATTAAAGTTTCCATTTACAACGATCACGCAAATGGGTCCACAGGAAATGCCTTTAACAATTACAAGTTTAGAGTTGAATAAGGATGTTAAAGATGAATTATTCAATTAAAAATGTTGAATAAATATTTTAAAATGGCTGCCTTAGGCAGCCATTTTTTTTGTTTTATGCTTTGTAGCACCCCATTTTGTTGAGTTGATGAGATTTTTTGAAAAAAAAGAAGAAGTGTTTGGTCATTTGTAAATTGTTTCTACCTTTGCGCACCGATTCAGGAGTGTAATTAGTGGTTAGTTAAACATGATGATTGAATCGATTGTTTCAATATGATTATATAAGGATTTAGGGTTAAATTCGTATTGAAAATTAATTTTGGGTTAGAAGAAAAAGGCTGGTGGGGACCAGCCTTTTTCGTTTTTCATAGAATTGTATATTTTGATTCTTTTTTAACTACTCTTCTGTTTCGGGAGACATGTATTTATAGATTATACCTGCCAATATGGCTCCAACAATAGGTGCTAACCAAAATAGCCACAGCTGATCAATTGCCCAATCACCAACAAAAAAAGCCTGACTTGTACTTCTTGCTGGATTAACCGAAGTATTGGTTACCGGAATGCTGATTAAATGGATGAGGGTTAAGCCTAGTCCGATTGCTAATCCGGCTAAACCTTTAGGAGCCTTAGAGTGTGTGGCACCAAGAATAATAAGCAAAAACATGAAAGTCATCACAATTTCTGAAACCAGTGCAGCAAGCATGCTGTAACCTCCTGGCGAATGTTCGGCATAACCATTTGCAGCGAAACCACCCATTTCGAATCCCGGTTTTCCACTGGCAATTAAATAAAGAATGCCTGCTCCTGTTATGCCACCTAATACTTGGGCTGCAATATAAGGGAGTAATTCTTTTTTATCAAATCGACCACCAGCCCATAAACCAATCGATACGGCGGGGTTCAGGTGACAGCCCGAAATATGCCCAATGGCGTAAACCATGGTGAGAACTGTTAGACCAAAAGCAAGAGCGACACCTAGAAAACCGATTCCTAAATCAGGGTAGGCAGCTGCTAAAACAGCACTTCCACAACCTCCCAATACTAACCAAAGTGTTCCGATAAATTCAGCAATTAATTTTTTCATAACTCGTTTTTAATTAGGGTTAATAATTGACTTTATTTTGAAATATTTTTTGGTTTTAGTTCTGATTTAGTTTTAAAATTCGATCATTAATCCAATAGACGGAAGGGTTGATCCTGATTCATTTTCAATTTGGTAAGTTTTGTATGCAAGCGGGTTGTTGGGATCCTCAATTGGATTTCCTGAAGCATCGCGCTCCACACTTAAGTATGGCTGAGTTTCAACCTGAAAGTTATAGATGTTTTGAATATCAAGATAAGCATTTAATGACCAGTTTTTAAAAAACCATTTCTTATCGAGTCTGATATCCAGACTATGAGCTGTTGGGTTGCGTTTTTTATTTAAACGATCCCAATCAAATTGTCCGGACTGAGTGATGTCCCAAATTTCCTTACGGGCAGATAATTCAACATTATAAGGTGTGTAAGGTGCAGGTCCAAGGAGTCTGAATTTCATCCCAAATTCCCAGTTGTTGTTAAATTTCTTACCAGCCGTAATATTCAGGATGTGTTTATTATCCCAGGAAGAGGGGACGTATAAGCCGTTTTTGTCTTTAAATTCACTTCGAACCCAGGTGTAGGATAGTATGCCGTAAATCGTATTACTCAATTTCTGTTGCATTAGGATTTCCAGTCCGTACGATCTGCCCTCAGATATCGATTTGGCAGCTTCGTTACCTATCACCCCATAGTCGCCACCCAGATTGGCCAATGAAATACTATCTGTTAAAAGAAAGGGATAGTTTTTATATTTTTTATAGAATCCCTCAAGGCTAATTTTTGAGTACTGTGTTGGATTATAATCAACACCAGCGACCCAATGATTCGATTGGATGAAAGTAATTTTGTTTTCTTTATTTATCGGTGTATTGTTGCTGTCTCTGTAGCCCATAACTGTGTAGGCTGGCAACTGAAAATAGCGTCCTGTGTTAAAGTTGATATTAAGCTTATCATTAAGCGAATAGGATGCTGAAAAACGTGGTGATAATTGATCCAGAGGATTGATCATCTCCTTTGAATAATCTGAGAAATCACTTCGTAATCCCAATGAAAGGCTTAACCTGTCATCTATGAATTTTCGGCTGAGTTGAGTGAAAACGGCATATTTTCCGAATGTCAATTCGGAATTGAAATTGATTGTGACAGCTTCTCCATTTTGTTCTTTTTTGCGGAAAGTCGAATTGGTGTATTTCACAAAGTCGCTTGAGGCTCCCAAGTTCCATTTCCAGGCACCTTTTCTCTTGGTACTTTCAAATTTAAATTTGTTTTCGATTTCTTGTGATTTATAATTCAGCAGTAATAAATTCGCTTGTTTAATATTGTCCTTATATTTTATTGCTTCGTTATTCAGATGGTTGCGGCTCACAATAAAACTCTGATAACTGTTTTTTGAAAAGTGTAACCATTTTGCCCCAAGGGTATAGTTCCATTGACTGTTTACAGGTAGGTTGCCTAGAATGTAAGTGTTTCTTTCTATTTTTTTTGTGTCGCTAAGCCCCTCGTTGACTGATGCATTTAGTTTAAAATCATCAATAGCACCCAAACCAATTAGTGTGAGTGTGTTTTTAGCATCCAGTTTTATATTGTGTTTAAATTGCATATCGTTGTAGGTAGGCAAAAAGGGTAGTTTTAATGCCTTGAAAAGGAGTTGAAGATAAGAACGGCGAACCGAGAAAATGAAGGTTGATTTTTTACCTATAGGTCCTTCAAGGCTTATACCTAAATCGCTTGAACCTACCATTATGTTTCCTGATAATCTTTCGTCATTTCCGTTACGTTGTTTAAAGTCCAGAACAGAGCTCAAAGCATTCCCTTTATTCGCGGGAAAGGCACCAGCATAGAAATCCAGATTTTGAATAAAGTTTAGATTGATCATGCCAACCGGTCCGCCTGAAGCACCCTGTGTGGCAAAGTGATTGATATTGGAAACCTCAATACCATCCAGATAAAATCGATTTTCGTTTGGACTGCCACCACGCACAATAATATCGTTTCGGAAAGCAAGGGTTGAAGCCACTCCCGGAAGAATCTGAATGACCTTGGAAATGTCTCGATTCCCACCCGGGCTTCGGTATATTTCAGTCGAATTTATGCTGCGCATACTCAGGGGGCTTTCTTGAGTTCTATTAAAGGGGGGCGCACTGATTTTCACCTCTTCAAGCTGTTGAATGTTTTTTTGTAATGGAATGTTTATGTTGCTCGGTTTAGACGGGTTTACGGTAACCTCGTAAAGGAAGTAAGTTTCGAATCCAACGCTGCTACAAATCAAATTGTAGCTGCCCGGAGCCAGATTTTCGAGGAGAAAAGTACCATTAATATCTGCTGTAGTCCCTTTATTGGAATTTGCAATTGCAATATTGGCAAATGGAACAGGTTCATTGTTGATGCTATTAAAAACACGTCCTTTAATATGTCCTGATTGGCTCCAGACATTCAGGTTTGAAAGTATAAAAAGGCTTAGTAAAATAAGTTTGATTAATTTCATATAAAGGTTGATTTTTGCAAAACAATCAATGTCAGGACTCTCTAATTTAGTGTTTTATGTTGAAATGATTAGAGTATGGCATAAAAAAATCCCAACATTTGAACGTTGGGATCTGATTTTGAGTTATTGATAATTATTTGATGACTGCTTCTTCAATGATTAAATCGTAAGAATATCCAGCACCAAAATCTTTATTTAAAAAGACTGTTCCTTCAATGGTAATGATATCACCCATGTTGGCTTGATTTTGAGTCGTCAATGTCAGGTCAAAGTTGTCTGCATCACTTGTTCCATCCTGGATGTGTATCCAATTCTTTTTCATGATGGCATTATTTACCTTTACAACTTTTCCACTAACGATTACTTTTTTGCCTGCATATTGCTCTTTGTTTTTGAAAAGTTCTGCAATATTGATTCCTCCTTTAACAGGATTAACATGAATGCCTTCAATTTTTTTATCCACCTTGGGAGGCATTTTTTTAGCGGGCATTTTAGCGCTTGGACTACTTGTTGGAGGTGTGCTTGTATTGCCTTGTACAAATAAAACAGTTTCGAAAACGCGATCGAGTTCTTTACTTTTGAAATCGTTCATCACGAGTGCTTTTTGGTAATACACATCGTCACCAACTTTAGCATCCAGTTTACGAACGGCTATCCAGAAATCTTTGTCATTTTCATTTACAAACAGATAGGTGTAAGAGCTGGTTTGTAAAAATTCTTTGACTTTAACGTGGTGATAATTGGGTGTAGCACTTGCAGTTTCTTCAGAAACACTTTGACTCGTTTTTTCACCAGTACTGAATGATTGTACTTTTTTTGCATTCTCCTGACAAGAACACATAAATAGGCTGCAGGTAAGCAGAGCAAATATTAATTTCATAGGGTATGATTTTTAAATTTGAGGATTAAGATACATAAAGATATTAATATGCAATATAGCAAAAGGGATTTGCTAAACAATCAAGCAAAGATTCTTTTGAGCATTGTAATATACCTTTGTTCTTAATTTGATGAATTAGAAAATCTCCATTTCAGCAATGAAATGGAGATCTGTCTGGTTTTAATATTATTTTTAGTCATTAGGGTGTTCTGCCTTAAATTTTGTCCAGTAACTATTTAGTGTATCTTTCATATCCTTTCGAAGTAAAAGAATACCCAAAAGATTGGGTAAGGCCATTAAAGCAATTGTAATACCTGATAGGGTCCAGATGATAGTGGTATCGGCAAACGAAGCGATAAAGAAACCGATGCAATAAATAATGCGATAGGGTAAGACACCCTTGGCTCCAAATAAATAGGTGACTGAACGGCCTCCATAGTAAGCCCAGGCTATTGCCGTTGAGAAAGCGAAGAGTAATAAACCGATAGAAACAATCCAACGTCCCCAGTCTCCCAGATAACTTCTTGTAAAAGCCTCAGCTGTTAAAGGAGCTGAGTGTATTAATGATTGTCCTTTAAAATAGGTGTCACTATTTTCATCGTAAACACCATTATTTACATTAATTTTTCCTGTGAAAAGTGAATCTTGAGTATTGTAGACTAATATATCTTCAGCGATTGAACGGGCATGAATAATAGAAAGTTTATTTTGAATTTTCCCATTTTCTACCAGCAATTCACCACTGAAAAGGGGTAATTCTTTTTTGCCATTAAGGAAATTAAAAAGTTTGCTTTGATCGTCTTTATTCGCATCGTCATAAACGTCAGCCATAATACTCATATCAGTAGATTGAAACTGATTGGGAAATTTTTCATTCCAAACCCCAGATGAAAGAATAACCAATCCGGTAAGGGAGCAAATAATGATGGTATCGATAAAAGGTTCTAGAATAGCAACCATCCCTTCAGAAACGGGTTCTTCGGTACGTGCTGCAGCGTGGGCAATTGGAGCAGATCCTTGACCGGCCTCGTTGCTAAATAGACCTCGATTGACACCCCGGTTGAAGGCATATGCAAATCCAGCCCCCAGAAATCCACCGGTAGCTGCTGTTCCTGTAAAAATACTTGAAAAGATTGACTCTATTGCCGGAACAATGTTTTGATAATTGTAAAAAATTACGGCAATGGCGCCCACAAAATAAATGATTGCCATGGTCGGGACTAGCTTTTCGGTCACTTTTGCAATACGCTTGATCCCACCTAAAATAACAATGGCAAGGAGGATTGCAAGTACGCCACCACTAAGCATTTTTTCGATTCCGAAGGTCGAATGCAATGAGCTGGAGATGGAATTAATCTGGGGTAAACTACCCGTTCCAAATGAAGAAACAACGGTCATGGCTGCAAAAAAAGCTGCAAGTCCAGGCATCTTTAATTTATTCTTCATGTAATACATTGGTCCACCGGATATAAAGCCTTCTTCGTCTGTTTCTCGATATTTATGTGATAAACTGACCTCCACAAATTTGGTTGTCATACCCAAAATGGCTGTCATGAGCATCCAGAAAAGGGCAGCTGGCCCTCCCAAATAAATAGCGAAGGCTACCCCTGCAATATTACCCGTTCCGACTGTTCCTGAAAGGGCAGTTGTTAGCGCTTGGAAGTGGGATGTGTCGCCTTTTTCGTCGGCTTTGTCATATTTGCCTCGAACGACCTTTAAGGCATGTCCGAAAAATCGAATTTGGGGAAATTTAAGGTAGATGGTAAAAAAGAGACCGGTTCCAAGTAATACAAGAGTAAACCATTGGCTGCCTCCAAGGTATTGTTCTATTCCGGCTAAAAAAGCGTTGATACTGTGCATAAAAATAATAGGGTTTTGGGTTAGTTTCGTTTTCTGTTTTTTAGAAAATCAGTCTAATATAAAGGATAATTTTTAAAAGTTGATTACTAAAGTTAATCTTAGGGTGAATATGTCTTTTTGTTTATTAGAGCTTAGAATGGTTCTGTATAATCATAATCATGTTAGCAAGTAGTAGACATAAAAATGGATTGTGTTACATTTGATTATTAAAAAAAATGAAAAGAATGAGATTAAACTTAGTTATTGTTTTTTTCCTTCTTATGGGGAATATTGGAGCTTCTGCTCAAGAGTATAGGGTCTCACTTGCCGACAAGAATAAAGCGATTGTATTAACTAATCAGGCTATTGAAAAAGTGAGGGATGATAAGGTTGATGATGCATTTAAATTATTGGTTGAAGCAATTTCTATTGATTCCACTAATCGTAATTCATACCTACAGTTATACAGAGTTGCAATGAATGATTCTGCTCGAGTTGCCCCTGCAATTTCCATTTTGAAAAAATCGAAAAAGATTTTTAAACAGGATGATGAAATTTGTTATTATTTGGGGGAAATGTATAATATGAAAGGTGAGGTTAAAAGAGCTATGGCAGAGTATAGTATGGCAATTGCCTTCAGTAAAATAAATGGAGAGGATTTTCATTTAGTACACCGATACTATTTTAATCGAGCTAATATTTGTTTAGGAAAAAACATGATAAGTACTGCGGTGTTAGATTATACTTATGCATTAAACCTGAAACCCGATTATGGTGCCGCATATGCAAATAGAGGTATTTGCTTTTACAAGATGGGAGAGAAAGATGCTGCATGCAAAGATTGGAAACAGGCAGTTAAATTGGGGATAAGCCAATCAAAAGAGTATGTAAAGAGAAATTGTAATAGCGAAGTAGCTAAATAATTAAAGCTACAGAACTTGAGCTTGCTCCTTTACTTTTGCCTCTTCGAGCTCTTTTGTTAATTTTGCAGAAGAAATAACTAAGATTGTAAAGAAGCGCGTGATATATCCTGATAATTTTGAAACAAAAATACGGTTCGATAAAGTTCGAGAACTATTAAAGAAACAATGTTTAAGTCCTCTTGGGCGCGATTTGGTTGATGAGCTCAAGTTCTCCGAATCATTTAAACGAGTATCTCGTAGAGTAAATGAAACCAACGAATTTAAAACGATTTGCCTAGAAGAAGAGAATTTTCCTTTGGGACATTTCATTGATGTGCGCCAAAGTTTAGAAAAAATTCGAATTGAGGGGACTTATTTGGAGTTGGAGGAATTGTTTAATCTGAAACGTTCTTTGGAATCCATCTCGGCTATTCTACGTTTTTTTAAGAATAAAGAAGAAGGTACTTATCCTTATCTGATGAAGCTGACGGGGAACGTGAAAATGTATCCCTATATCTTCGAAAGAATAAATGCGATATTGACAAAACACGGGCGGATGAAGGATAATGCTTCGCCGGAGTTGATGCAAATTCGCAGCAGCTTAACACAAAAGCAAGCTACAATTTCAAGACGTATGCAAGCACTTTTGCGTGCGGCCCAAAAAGATGGTTGGGTTGATCAGGACGTATCCCTTTCTGTTCGTGATGGTCGTACGGTTATTCCTGTTGCGTCGGCTTATAAGCGTAAAATCAAAGGGATTGTTCATGATGAATCGGCAACGGGAAAAACCTCTTATATTGAACCTGCTGAGATTGTTGAAACGAATAATGAAATTCGCGAATTGGAGTATGCTGAACGCCGTGAGGTGATTAAGGTGCTTCGTGAATTTACAGAACAAGTTCGCCCCTATATAGACGACTTGTTTTTGGCTTATGCTTTTTTGGCTCAAATTGATTTTATTCGTGCAAAGGCCAAGTTTGCAATTCAAGTGAATGGCCTTTTACCACAAATGCAGAAAACGCCAACAGTTCTATGGGAAAATGCAGTTCATCCCTTATTGTATCTAACCCTGCAGGGCGAAGGGCGACAAGTTGTTCCTTTAAATATTGAGATTAACGATAAGCAACGGATTGTATTAATCTCAGGACCCAATGCAGGAGGTAAGTCAGTTTGTTTGCAAACCATGGGCTTATTGCAGTACATGTTTCAATGTGGTTTATTAGTACCAATGGGCGAAAAATCGAAAATGGGTATTTTCGATAATATTTTCATTGATATTGGTGATGAACAGTCTATGGAGAACGATTTGAGTACTTATAGTTCCCATCTGATGAATATGAAGCATTTTCTGAAGTATTCGAATGCTGAAACCCTGATAATGATTGATGAGTTTGGTACAGGGACAGAGCCCGCTTTGGGGGGAGCTATTGCTGAATCGATTCTTGATAAGCTGAACAGGAAACAAGTGAGAGGTGTCATAACAACGCACTATACCGGATTAAAACACTATGCTTCTGAAGCTGAAGGTATAGAAAATGGAGCGATGCTTTACGACTCGCATAAGATGCAGCCTTTATTTCAATTGCATGTCGGTAAACCGGGTTCCTCTTTTGCATTTGAAATTGCACGTAAAATTGGATTGCCTGAGGAAATCCTTAAGTCGGCTACAGATAAGATTGGAGGCGATCATATCAATTTTGACAAACATTTACGTGATATCGTTCGTGATAAACGTTATTGGGAAGGTAAACGTGAGAAAATTCGTGTGAACGAAAAGAAGCTTGCACAATTGGTCGAACGTTACGAAGTTGATTTGAAAGAAACCTCCAATTTGAGAAAGGAAATTATTTCTAAAGCTCAGGAAGAGGCAAAGCAACTCTTGAGTCAAGCCAATAAGTCGATTGAAAAAACCATTCGCGAGATTAAGGAGAGTAAGGCTGAAAAAGAAAAAACACGCCAAGTTCGAAAAGCTTTTGAAGAACAAAAAGAAGCGATTACTCAAGGCGATTTACAAGAAGAGGAGCGTATTAATCGGAAAATCCAGAAACTAAAAGATAGAGAGAATAAGGCTAAGAAATTTAGAGGTGAGAAAACGTCTGAGACAAGTCGTTCGGAAAAAGAGGTTCCTCAAAAGAAGAAGCAATTTGATCCATCAGTTATTGAAAAGGGAGATAGTGTAAAGCTGGACAATCAGCGAACAGTAGGAGAAGTGATTGAAGTTAATGATAAGACTGCTGTAGTTGCCTTTGGCGCTTTATTAACATCCGTAAAGTTGAACAGGTTGACCAAGGTTAGTAAAACTCAAGCGAAAAAGGAGAGTACAACTTACAATCAGACTTCGGCATTGGTGCAGGAACGAATTTCGAAGCGTAAACTAAGTTTCAGAAGGGATATTGATGTGAGGGGTATGCGTGCTGAGGAAGCTCTTCAGATTGTGATGGACCATGTTGATGAGGCCATAATGCTGGATATTAGTGAATTTAGAATTCTACACGGAACCGGGCATGGTATTTTACGAAAGTTAATACGCGACTATCTGAAAACTGTACAGTTGGTTCGATCTTGTACCGATGAGAAAATTCAAATGGGAGGCTCGGGTATAACGGTTGTCCATTTGGAATAGACGGTTTGACGATGTGTGAGCATCTAATAATATAAAAGGCTTGCTATTTAATATTAGCAAGCCTTTTGTATATATAATTGGTAATTCTGTTTATACTTACATAAACATGGTTACCAGCACATAAAGATAGTGGGCAAAACAACCCGCTATAATTCCGCCTATTGTGTGTGAAAGAAGCGCTTTTGAAGTCAATTCACGGTAATTTAAAGTATCAAGCATAGCCGTATGCGTACTTAAATAACCACTCCAACACATACCCATTGCAGTAAATACGGCAATAACGTTTCCATCGATAATGCCTTTTGCTATAAATGCTTTAACCAATGATAAGGCGGCACCTACAGCACCCAATGAGGTTACTGGGAAGGCAATCAGCTCTGGATTTTTGAACCCGAACAGACCTTCGAATAACCACCAAATATGACCGGCAAGATCTGGTAGTAAAGTCACACCTTCGTAAGCTAAACCCTGGTATCCAATAGCAGGATCTTTAGGTCCGAATGTAAGCATCATCACCATGGTTGAGATAATCAATACCCCGGGAATAATTGCCAAGCCTAAGTCAACACCAGATTTTCCTCCATCCAAAATTGAGTTCAGAAAACGAATAAAAAGACCACCTTCTGATTTGAAAGAGATTTTCTCTGTAGCACCTTCGAAGTCCGTATCTTTACGAGGTTTTATCACATTTTTGATTAATCGTTGCATCAATCGTGTCGAAACAATTGCACCAACTAAGGCACCAATTAAACCAATTAAAGCAGGTATAAATAAGTTGTCATCGTTGCCAGGGATTTTAAGAGTTGACATAAAGGTGATTACAATAAGTCCCATACCAAAAGCTGTTCCAAAGTTGGTTAATGAAACCAATTGGTAGTTCTTAAAATATTTGCTAAAATTTTTGTCGTTAGCCAAACTGATGATAGCAGGATTGTCAGAAAGAAAGGTCAAGACTCCAGCTAATGCTCCTACACCTGGAAGGTTGAAAAGAGGTTTCATTAGAGGGGCAAGAATTTTTTCCAATAAACGGACCACGCCAAACTCGATTAGTAATTTACCCAGCGCTCCGGATAATACGGTAATCCCCATAATGTAGAATACAGTGTTCATAAGAAGATCCCAAGCTGTATTCATAATGGTGTTGAGCATATTTGCTACTCCCATTGTGTGACCGACATAACCGAAAATTCCAAAGAAAGTGATAAGAAACATCACGGCTTCATACCTTCTTTGTTTAAGGAAATTAGTCTCTTTAATCGACTTAATTGCGTTCATTCTGTGTTGTTAGATTAAGGTTGTTAAATTTCGGGGCAAAAATAATTTTTTACTTTAGTATCGTTACTCTTTTTATCATGACATTTATCATGTTTATGCAAATGTCATATGTTTTAAAGTATATAAATCGACAAACGTTTGCATAGTATAAGAATTGCAAATAACAGAAGAGATATAATTGTGAAGTAATAAGCTTAAATATGGGCTTGAAATTAAAATTTGACCAAGTAAAAATCTTTGTTGATAACTAAACATGCAAATACTAGTATACTTTTAGCCATGAGATTACTTTTGTGACTCAAATTAGATTTTGAAATCCTTAATTTAAGGATCTTGATTGATCCGTTTTTGACGATTACAGTAATGACACGTATCCATCTAAATTTTTTGTCGATAAATGAAATTGGCTAACCGCATATTAAAAAAATACTTCGGATACGATAAATTCCGCCCTTTACAGGATGAAGTTATTCAGTCCATACTTAATGGGAATGATACTCTGGTCATAATGCCTACGGGTGGAGGAAAATCCTTGTGCTATCAAATTCCGGCTCTTATGATGGAAGGAGTTGCCATTGTTGTATCGCCTTTGATTGCTTTAATGAAAGATCAGGTTGAAGGCTTGCAAGCCAATGGCGTAAAAGCTGGTTTTTTGAATAGTTCTCAGTCTTCTCAAGTACAAAATGAGATTATTGAAGATGTGCATGAAGGAAAAATAAAATTGCTTTACGTTTCACCTGAAAAGTTGGTGAGCCAGGATTTTTATTATCTGTTATTGCAATTGAAGGTCAATTTATTTGCGGTAGATGAGGCGCACTGTATTTCGGTGTGGGGACACGATTTTCGTCCGGAATATTCTAAAATGGCCTATCTGAAAAAGCACTTTCCACTGGTTCCTGTTGTTGCACTAACGGCAACGGCTGATAGTTTGACTCAAAAAGATATTATTCGCCAATTGGGATTGGATGAACCCAAGCTTTTCCTTTCGTCTTTTGATCGTCCTAATTTGAGTTTAAAAGTGGCTCCGGGAAAGGATAAGTTTAAAAGTATTCTGGGATTTCTTCGTCAGCGCCCCCATCAATCCGGTATTATTTATTGTTTGAGTCGTAAGGCTTGTGAAGGATTGTCTGAGAAATTGAGAAATTCGGGTGTTAATGCGAGTTATTATCATGCAGGTTTATCGCCGGAAGATAGAGCTAAGCGTCAGGAAGATTTTATAAACGACACGGTGCCTATCATTTGTGCAACCATTGCCTTCGGAATGGGGATTGATAAATCAAATGTTCGTTGGGTAATACATTATAATTTGCCACGGAACATCGAGTCATATTATCAGGAAATTGGTCGTGCCGGACGTGATGGCTTGAAGGCTGATACGCTTTTGTTTTATAGTTTCTCTGATGTCATTGTTCATCGTAAATTTATCGAAGAATCGGCTTTGAAAGAGGTTTCACATGCCAAGCTTGAACGCATTCAGCAGTTTTGTGATGCTCAAATTTGCCGAAGAAAGATTCTATTAAGCTATTTTGGCGAACATTTGGAAGAGGATTGTGGCAATTGTGATGTGTGTAAAGATCCGCCACAACAATTTGATGGAACTTTGATTGCACAAAAAGCGCTTTCTGCCGTCTTTCGTTTAAAAGAACAAGTGGCTGCAGGAACGGTGATTGATGTTCTTAGAGGTTCCTCACGACAGGAAATTCTTTCGAGAGGCTACAATACAATTAAAACCTACGGAGCTGGTAAGGATGTGCCTCATCAGGATTGGCAACAATATATGCTTCAACTGTTGAATTTAGGTTACATTTCGGTTGCTTATGACGAAGGGAATGCACTTAAATTGACAGAGCAGAGTAAGGAAGTCTTGTTTAGTGGTCGAAAAGTTAACTTGGTGCATTTAGCAACAATGAAATCTGAAGTTCAAAAAGCACCTGTGGTTGCTAAACCTGCTAAACAGATATACAGGGAAGATTTGTTTGAGGCTCTGCGCAAGTTGCGTTTAAAAATCTCTAGATCATCTCGTATTGCGCCATACTTGGTGTTCTCAGATGCGACTTTAAACGAAATGGTTGAAGAAAAGCCGACAAGTGAATTTGCAATGAAAATGATTTCGGGTGTTGGTGAACGTAAATACCAACTCTACGGTGAGTTGTTTATTAACGAAATACTTGAATTCGAGCAAAAAAAGAATCAAGAGGCCAAAAAGAGCAGTCAATCCTTTTATGAAACGTATGAGTATTATAAGCAAGGGTATTCGGTTGATGAAATTGCTCAAATTCGTCGCATCAACCCTGTGACAATCTATTCTCACTTGGCTTCGCTGTATGAGAAAGGTGCTGATATTGATATTTTGTCCTTTTTACATGCCAGTGAGTTAGAGCGCATTGAAAGTGCTGTTCGCCAATTGGGGCATCTAAATACCAAGGCTTTATATCTTCATATGAACGAGGAAATAGCCTATTACAAAATAAGACTTGCCACTTCATATCTAAAAATGTTTGCCGAGGCTTAATAAAGTATATCACCAATGCATAATCCAGCTTGATGTTGTTTTATAAATCATAAAATAATTCAAAAAAAGACCTTTCTTCAAAACTCTTTTTTTTATATTTCGATACTTAAAATTAGAACTATGATAAAAGCCATAATCGTTGACGATGAGATGAAGAGCCAATCTTCTCTATTTAAATTATTGGAAAGATTTTGCCCCGAAGTTGAGGTTATTGGCTTTGCTTGTAATGTGCAAACAGCTGTAGAGCTTATTAATCAGGAAAATCCAGAACTTGTATTCTTGGATATTTCTATGCCTGATGGCGATGGTTTTGAGGTTTTGGAGCAGGTAAACTCTCGTGATTTTGAAGTGATTTTCACAACCGCTTATAATGAATATGCCTTGAAAGCCATCAGGTTTTCTGCTTTGCATTATTTGTTAAAACCGATTAATTATTCTGAATTAAAGGATGCTGTCTTACGATTCCAAAATTCAAAAAGGGATATTAATCTGGATGAGAAATTTCAGGTTTTGTATGATTCTTTGAAAAATGAGTATAAAAAAATCATTTTGCCAACCGCTAATGGTCTTCGCATGGTCGATCTTAATGATATTGTCCGATGTGAAGCGAATGGAAGTTATACCGATTTTTTTCTGGAAGAGAAAGAGGATTTAATGGTATCCAAGGCTTTGTCAAATTTTATGGATATTCTTCCTGAACATTTGTTTTGCAGGGTACACAGTAAACATCTGGTAAATTTGAATTTTGTCGATCAATACATAAAAGGTCGAGGGGGGCGAATTATTCTAAAAGATGGGAAAGAAATTGAAGTTTCTGAAGGAAAGAAAAAGGAGTTTCTCGATCGTTTAAAACAGCTAGCTCATTCTTTGCCAGATAAAAAATAGACAAACTTCTTTCAGGTATTTTAATCATTTATTTCATCAGTTTCACTGATACAATTTATTGCTGTATATAACAGTAAAAAACCATCTGGGTTAAATAAAAGTATTGTGTCGAAACACGTTGGTTTTTATTGTCTTAAGTGAATATGTATTCATATCTGTTTTTTATAGAATTTACCCCAATACGCAATCGGAAACTCATATGACGTAGTTATAAAATCAAACCCCCAAGGCATAAATTATAGATTGTTTTAAGCATAGAGGAAGTCTACTTTTATCTTCCGAAAACCAATAACGTTGAGCTATGTTAGAACATCTAAAGAAAGAAATCTTAAAAAAGTTTGGTCAGGAACTGGCTTATAATAAGGATTGTGAAGCTTTAGCTGAAATTGTTTGTGAGGCTACCGGAGGGAGAATTAGTGCGACAACAATACGCCGACTTTATGGGTTACTTAAATCACCTTCAGCACCATCCAAGTTTACTTTAGATTTATTGGCAAACTACGTGGGGTATAAGTCATGGAATGATTTTCAATCGAATTATGTCTGTGAAGATAAGGAGAAAGGTAATACACCAACCAATTGGCAAGCTTTTCAAGAGCGCGCTTTCGAATTGAGTAATGATGCTTATAATTTAATCAAAGGTCAATCAGGAATTCCCTTTAAATCTGTTGCTACAAGAAAGATTGGAGAAGATCGTATTCATAATTTTCTTCAGTCCGATAAAATGGCTTTGAGTTTTGTTGCACCTGGCGGAGCTGGAAAATCAACCATGCTTGCGAAATGGTATGAGCGAGTGAGTCAGGACTCTGGAAATAAGGATGTGATCTTATTTTTTAATGCGACTTTCATGATCAATTGTTTGAATAGCGATTTTATGCTCGAGCGTTGGTTGGAAGAGCAATTGAATTCAAAATCGAAAACATACCTGAAACACTTTTTGGATAAGCCCAAAGCCTGTGAAGGAAACATTATTTTGATATTGGATGCCTTAGATGAGGTGAGTTATGACAATACAAAATTGGAGCGATTGTTCTTACAATTGAATCAGTTTGTGGCCAATCGTAAGGATTCAAAAAATATGAAGTTGATTTTAACATCGAGAACTTCAACCTGGGAAAAATTTGTGCTCCCATTTATACAACGAGAAAATAGCCTGTTTGATGCCTGGTACGAAATTGACTTAGATTTGGATCAGGAAGATAAAAGAAACTTCCCCCCATTAAATGGTTTTGAAATTCAGCATGTTTTTGATGAGACGATTAATCAACAGTTTTTCTATGACTTGAAGGTTGAAAATTTAGATCACTATCAGCGCAATACAATTTCAAATCCCTTCTTTTTAGAACTGTTTGTTAAAACATATTCGCCCAATAAAAAGAATGATATTAACGACGGTTATAAATTGATTAATCAATTTTTAAAGAATAAGATTTATTATTCCCGTTATTCTGAGGAAAAAATCGAGATACTCAAAGCGATTTTAAAGCTTCAGAAGTTGGGGAAAGATTCACATTCCGTTAAAAAAATGGAGCTCAAATCAATCTTGCCTATTCACCTTAAAACAGCAGGAAACTATTACCATGCCTACGAAGAGATGCTAAGTTATGGTTTGATATCAGAATATGTTTCAGTTAATGAGTACAATGGATATTGCAAATTTGTAAAGATCTACAATGAGCAACTTTTTGAGGTATTGTTGGTTAAGGAGTTGATTGAAATGAACCAGGGCATTAGCTTTGATCTGTTTAAGAAAATTGAAGAGGAGTATCAGGAATTTGAACTTAAGGATCGATTAATTGCACAGTTGTTTAGCATTGCTGTTGAATCTGAAAATTACGAATCTTTGTCTCGTTTTTTCGAATTAAGTGAAGCAACAATAACCAGTAGTGCCGTAACTGATATTCTGACCACTGTGATCACCAATATGGATGACAGTAAGATTGATTTAATTAAAACATATGCATCAGGAACGCGTTCGGTCGAATTTATGCTTGCACTTTCGGGGAATCTAAATCGCCTTTGTGGTGATTTTTCCAAGGTTGTTGAAATTATATCGGAAACCAGCGCTGACGAGTCCGTCAGAATTAAGTCGTTAAGTCTATTATTGATGACTTCCTTAATGTCGTTGGAGCAAGAATTATCTGATAAGTATTATCATTTATTATTAGAGACGGAACCGAATTCAAGTTGTTCGGCTTATTCCATTGCATTGCGCTTTACCAGTATCTTATTCTACAATCACATATCGGGTAAGAGCAATGATATTGAATTATTACGCGTGTTTTATTACCGTCAGATGGCCTATTGCCAGGTTGGTGATAAATATGAGAGTTGGAGTGGGGAATTTGAGGTATTGGTTTGTAACGCTTTATTTTACATGCAATCGTACCATAAAGTCATTCAACTGATTGAAGATGCTGAATTGTTTTACGATCAGTTAACTGTTAAAGCTCATTTCTCGAATCATAAATTACTGAGAGCCTATAAACTGATAGCTCAGAGTAAATTGGGAATGAAATTGTCAGCTGCTCAGGTGCAAGAATTAGAGTTTTGTAATGATAGCCTAATCAGTTCAAAAGCATATCCTTTGCAGATATTCTTTAAAAGTTCTTTAGCTGAAGTTTATTTTGAAAATGGGAACAGAGATTTTCAGGAGAAGCACTCCAATAGAGCATTTGCAATCAGTGAATTCACACGTTACGATTTCTGCAAAGTTAGCTTGTTAACGAAGATGGCTAAATATTATAATGCCTGGAATGAAACAATCAAAGAGAATTTATGTTTGAAAGAACGTGACCAGATTTTGCAAACCAAAAATGCGGAGTCGCTTGTAAAGATCTTAAATAATTAAGGCTAAAATATAATATTTAAAAGAGGAACTAATTATTAGTTTTAAAAGTATCCTGGGAGTCTAGATTAACTCTCAGGATTTTTTTTTGTAAAATTTGTAGGTATTGAATTCAAATGACACACTTTTTGCTTTAAATCGTCGTTAATTATTGTAGGTTTTGCACTAAAGTCTCCATCCAAATTTTGGACGCTCTATAAATACTAGCTATATTTCTTTACTTTTGTTTTTTACTGAATGTTTTTGAATTCGGAGGGATCTAATAAACATTGGTTTAAATGGAATATTGCAAAAAAATCAGATTTTATTAATGAGAGCTATCATCTTAAAATATAAGCATATTGGTTTACTGATTGTCATGTTCAGTCTTTTTTCTTACTCCAGTTTTGCTCAGGAAAAATGTTCTGTAAAAGGTAATGTGACAATAAATGAGGGGGATCTTGATAATGTGAAAGTGACTTTATACAAGGATTCTCAACAGGTGAGTGTCAAAAATATTTCTAAAAACGGGAAGTTCTCGTATGAATTGGATTTTGGATATGATTATATTTTCGAGTTTTCAAAACCCGAATTTGTAACAAAGCGAGTGAGTGTCTCAACTTATGTGCCTCAGGAGGTTTTGGAAAGAGATAGTCATTTCCCTCCCTGTAAATTTTCTATTGAATTGTTTCGTTTTTTTCCAGGTATCGATTTATCTGTATTTGATCAGCCAATTGGTATGATCATGTATAACAGAGAAACGGATTTGATTGAAACGGATTTATCGTTTCAGACGGAGATTGAAGCAAAGCTTAAACGAATTGAGAAAGAAACCAGATTGAAGCAGGAAGCTTATCTGGCTGAGTTGGCTCGTGTAAATAAGGCATTTAACTTAGCCATTAAAAATGCCGATACTGAGTTCAAGAAAAAGAATTATACGGAGTCAAAATCGTTTTATACAGAAGCAACTGAATTAAAACCCAAAGAAGAATACCCTAAAATTCAGATTTCAAAAATTGATGACATTCTTTTGAAACAAAAGGGACAGCTTGAGACTCAGCGTCTTTTAGATGAGAAATTTAAGGCTTTGATTGATCTTGCAGATCAGTTTTTTACAGAGAAAAACTATGAGCAGGCAAAAGTGAATTATGAGTCGGCTATAGCTGTTAAGTCGACAGAGACATATCCTCAAGAACAACTTGATAAGATTAAAGCAATAGAACTCGAACTGAAACTTAAAGCCGAAAAAGAAGCTAAGCGATTGGCTGAAGAGAAAGCTCTAAATGAACAGTATGCAACACTCATAAAATCAGCAGATGAAGCTTTTGGTTTGAAGCAATATGAGACGGCTAAATCAGACTATACTGTTGCTCTTAAGTTGAAAGCAGATGAAGTTTATCCACAAAATCAGATTCAGGAAATAGATAATAAACTAGATTATCTGAAACAACTAAAAGCAGCAAATGCAAAGCTTGTGGCTGAGCAGAAGGCATTGAGAGTTGAGTACGACAAAATTATTAAATTAGCTGATAGCCAGTTCAAAAAGAAAAATTATAATGAGGCTTTGACCTCTTATACTCAAGCTCTAGAATTGAATGTTGAGGAGGTTTATCCTCAAGAACAGATACAAAAAATTAATGAGGCAATTGTTCGTGAACAAGAATTGGCTGCAAGTAGGTTGAAGCAAAAAGAACTCGATCAAAAATATGAGCAATTAGTTGGTTTAGGCGATACACAATTGAAGGATGGTGAGTATGTATTAGCAAAGGCTAATTATACCGAGGCTATAGCTTTAAAGCCTAATGAGACTCATCCTAAGGCGCAGCTGACAAAGATTGAAAGTCTGATGGCACAGCAGGCAAAAATTCTAGCGCAGAAAGAAGCTCGGGAAAAAAAATATGCTGACTTGATTGCTTTAGCTGATTCCCAAATGAATTCCGGCGAATTTGACAAGGCTCTAGGTAATTATGAGCAGGCTTTAGGTTTAAAACCCAAAGCGGAGTATTTAAAAGAGCAGGTAAAAAGAGCCAAACAAGGCCAAGTTGATAAAAAACGTAAAGAGGAAGAGAAAGTAAAACAAGAGCTTGAAAAGAAATTATTAGATCAGAAATATGAGGATTTGATTGCCAAAGGGGATAATAATTTGGCGGCAAAAAAATATTTTGATTCACGTGATAATTTTAGAAAAGCTTTGGAGATAAAACCTGATGAGAAATATCCTAAAGATCAGCTTAATAAGATTGAAGATTTAATGGCTAAGGAGCTTAAGCAGGCGACAGCAATGAAAGAGTTCGATGCGAAGTATGAAAGTTTAATAACAACCGGCGATTCTCAATTGAAAGCCAATGAATATGCATCGGCTCAGAAGAGTTACACAAGCGCTTCTGTAATGAAACCTGAGGAGTCGTATCCAAAATTACAATTGCAAAAATTAAAAGATTTAATTGCGGAAGCCAACCGAATTAAGGCTGATGAGAAAATGCTTAATGAGAAATATGGTGAATTTATTAATCAGGCTGATCAGGAGTTTAAAGCTAAGGATTACAAAAAAGCAATTTTAGATTACCAGTCAGCTTTGAATTTAAAACCTGATGAGAATTACCCTAAAGAACAAATTACAAATGCTGAGTTAGCTTTGGAAGAATTGGCCCGTTTGGCTGATAAAAAACGCGAAGGAGAAAATGCATTGAAATTACTTGAAGAGAATTATTCAAGGGTAATTTTATTGGCTGATGCCGCATTGAATACTGAAGACTTTAAGCGAGCGAGTACGCATTACAATCAAGCATTGGAATATAAAAAAGGAGATCAATATGCTACAGCTCAACTTTTGAAAATAAAGACGCTTATTGCTAAAAAAGAAAGTCAAGCTAAAGCTGAAGAATTATTATCGAAGAAGAAAGCTATTTTGGAGAAGAAATTCCGCTCCTTCATCAGTGAAGGGGATAAACTCTTTGGAAACGAAAAGTATTCAGATGCATTAGTAAAGTATAACGCTGCGATTCAAATTTATAGAAATGATGAATATGCCTTGAAACAAATTGCTCTTGTTAGTGAAAAGTTAGCTAAAGAGAAAATTGCAGCAAAGGAACAATTGGAGCTTTCAAAACAATACGAGACGATTATAAGCAAAGCTGATAAATTATTTGCCGAAAAGGAATTGAAATCTGCGAAAGAGGAATATTTATTGGCACTTAAGTTGAAATCAAGAGAAGTTTATCCAAAAAATCAGATTACAATAATTGATGCATCGATAGCAAAGCAAGCTAAATTGAATCGTAAGAATAATCAAATTGAAAAAGAATTTGAAGAGACGCTTGCAACTGCTGATTCTTACTTTAAAAAGAAATCATACAGTTTAGCCAGACATCATTATAAAGAGGCTCAGAAAATTAAGCCTGATAATGCTTATGTCAGATCGCAACTTAAAGAGATTGAGACGATTTTAGAAGCCAATGCGAAATTAGAAGAAAACAAATTGTTGGTTGAAAACTCAAAAGCATTTGACGAACACTTGTTGAAGATAAAAGAGCAGGATTATAAAGCTTTGGTTGATAAGGGGGATAAAGCGATAAAGGGAAAATACTTGGGGAAAGCTAAGGCTTATTATAAAAAGGCTCTGGATATTTTTGAACGTGATTATCCGAGAGAGAAGCTTGTTGAGATTGAAAAATTGAAATCGACTTTTAAATCAGAAAAAGAGCGAGAAGAATATGAGCGATTGGTGAAATCTGCTGAAGATGAATTTTCTAAAAAGAATTTTTCTGTTTCTCGTCACTATTACAATAAGGCGATGCCTATAGCAACGGATAAAAGTCTTATCGATGAAAAACTGGAAGAAATTGAACAAGCGATAGTTGCACAAAAGCAAGAAGCAATTGATGAAGAATTCAACTCACTAGCTAAAAAAGGCAATGCCGCTTTTAAAGATGGCAACTTATCAATTGCTCGATTCTATTATCAAAAGGCTTTAAAAATTAAGCCTAATGATAAAGAATTAAAAGAGAATTTGGAGACTATTAAAAAGACATTGAAGTAAAATAAAACATATGGCACTAAATTACATCTGGGTTTTCTTTTTTCTTTTAGCCTTTGTTGTGGCATTAATCAAGTTGATCTTTTTTGGAGATATGGAAGTGTTTCCAGCCATGATTAATTCAACTTTCGATATGGCGAAAACGGGCTTTGATATTTCTTTGGGATTAACCGGGGTTTTAACGCTTTGGTTAGGTATTATGAAGATTGGAGAAAAAGGAGGTATTATTAAGATCTTTTCCCGATTGATAGGTCCTTTTTTCAATCGCTTGTTTCCTGACTTGCCTAAAGATCACCCTGCACATGGTTCTATCATGATGAATCTGGCTGCAAATATGTTAGGTTTAGACAATGCTGCGACGCCAATGGGTTTAAAAGCCATGACTCAGATGCAAGATGCGAACCCGGTTAAAGACCGGGCTTCAAATGCTCAGATCATGTTTCTTGTTTTGAACACTTCAGGTCTGACTATTATTCCTATTTCAATTATGGTTTATCGTTCTCAGCTTGGTGCCGTAAACCCCTCAGATATTTTTATCCCAATATTGCTGGCAACCTATTTTTCGACCATTACCGGATTAATAGCCGTATCGGTTATGCAGAAAATAAAACTGTGGGATAAGGTGATCTTGCTCTACTTGGGTGGTATGACAGCTTTTATTGTTGCAGTCATTTTCTACTTCTCGAGTATTGAAAAGGAACAGATCGCATTAATTTCAAGACTGGTGAGTAATGTTTTTCTTTTTTCGGTGATTGTTGCATTTATTTTGCTGGCTTTTATTCGAAAAGTGAATGTTTACGAGAGTTTTATTGAAGGAGCCAAGGATGGTTTTGCCATTGCTGTTAAAATTATTCCTTATCTGATTGCAATTTTGGTTGCAATTGGAGTTTTTAGGGCATCAGGCGCCATGGATATGTTTATTCAGTCAGTTGAAAAGCTTTGTGGTGTATTAGGGATTAATGGTGATTTTATTCCTGCTTTACCTACGGCATTAATGAAACCTTTAAGTGGCTCCGGAGCTCGGGGGATGATGGTTGATGCCATGACACAATACGGCGCGGATAGCTTTATTGGACGGATGACCTCTGTCTTGCAAGGCGCGACTGATACCACTTTTTATATTATTGCGGTTTATTTTGGTGCCGTTGGTATTAAGAATACCCGTTACGCTATTACATGTGGTTTAATTGCTGATTTTGCAGGGATTGTAGCTGCTATTGGCATTGCTTATTTATTCTTTCATTAATCTTTGAAAAAAAGAATACCTTTGCCATTCAAATTCTAATAACCCAATTTACCATTTAGATATGATAAACTTCAAGATTGATACGGAATATATTGAACTGATAAAACTGATAAAAGCCTTAAATATTAGTGAAAGTGGTGCGCAGGCAAAGATCTTTGTAGAAGATGGCCAGGTTATTCGCAATGGTGAAATTGAATATCGTAAACGCGCGAAAATTCGTCCGGGAGATAAGATTGAGATTTTTGATGAAGTCATTATTGTAGAATAATCAGAAATCAGCTCTTATTCGAAATAAAGCACAAAAAGTCCAGTTAGTCTGGACTTTTGTTGTAATTATAAGTAATGTCTTTATTGTTTCAGATTAAGGAGTTGTAGAAAATGTTCATCTTTCCAGCCCTCCTGACTTTTAATCCATTGTTTTTTTGTTCCGGTTATTTCGAAGCCTTTTGCGCCAAATAAATCAATGCTTGCTTGATTATTAGTGGTAATATTGCAATAGAGTTGATGCAACTGTAAGCCTTTAAAACAATAGTTTATCAGAGTCTCAAGTGCTTCACTGGCATAGCCTTTTTGGCGATGAATTTTATCGTGAAGCAGAACACCAATACCAGCTCTGTTATGGAATGGATCAAAGTCGAATAGGTCTATTAAACCAATAGGCTCTTTGTTTTCTTTTAGCTCAATAACCAATCTCAGTTGTTTGCTTTCATAAATGTCAAGATGCGAATTCTCGAGGTATTGTTTTAATACAAATAGTGAAAATGGCTTTTGGCAATGGCTCACTTCCCAGATATCCGAATTATTTTCCCACTTGTAAAGCAGTTTTAAATCCTGAGGCTCTAATGCCCTTAGTCGGATAGATTTATTTTCGAGAATTTGCATAAGATTGATTCGAAAGAATAATATAAGTGCTTAGTTCTTATTATACCATTTTATTGTTCGTGTAAAGGCATCGTAATAGCCTTTTTTGAACGCAATATTCAAAAAGGTTTTTTCATCCTTTTTATTATCAAAGGCTTCATAGGTATATCTTGATAAACCATCTTTACCCTTGTTCAGATTGAGCCTGTCAATTGGTAAATTCTTGAAATAATTGAGCGATTTTGGATGGTTTAATGCCATAATCTGAATGGTATATTTATTCGATTTTTTCGCATTAAAATCAGAGAAAAGAACTTCCTCACCCCAATAAGCCTTACGAACAAATGCATCCCAATAACTCTTTTTCAAAACTTCGCCCAGAGCGAGTTGTGCTTCTGTTTTATTAGGGAAAATCTTATAGGTATATCTGTAAATGTTTTCAGAATCCCTGTATACATGAACGCCGTCCAGGTTTTTAAAATAGGAGACAGGTCGAACCTCTTTTAGCGACATCAATTGAATGGTGTAAGCCGTACTAGTTGAGAAGTTCATTTTAGGGTGAATCAGTTGCCCATTGATAACGGTTCGAATGAACGAATCCCAATACCCAATGCGAATGAGTCGGTTTAATTCCTGAGTGGCAGCATTGAAAGATTTAAATTTCTTATAAGTATATCGACTTAAACCATCGTTCGTTTGAAAAATCTTAACATTATCAAGGTAGCTAAACATTTCAGGATCCATAGGAATCTGAAGAGCTAGAATCTGAATGGTGTAATAGGTTTCGTTTTTAGTCACTGTTTTAGTAGTATCCGGAATTTTTACTATCGGATTTGTAACAGGTTCTTCTTCTTTTACAGTAGTCACCGTTTCTGCTTGTTCAACAGGTTTTTCTTTAGCCGGTAACTTAATGGTAGGCGTTATCTTAAGCGGTTCTTTCAGTTTCGGAACCTCTAAGTCATTCTCTATTTCAGGAGTGAAGGCCGTTTTTTCAAGACTAATTTTGCTTATATTATAATCAATAAGCTCAATATCCTCAGGATAATCTTCTTCTTCTTCAAGACGAAGAGAAAGCGGAAGTAGCGTGATAACACTGTGATTCTCCTTATTTGCATACTCAGCGGGTACATTCATCACCGTGCTCAAAGGTCTATACCCCTTGGCTCGTACTTCTAAGTTGTATTGTTTTCCAGCGTCTATAATGAAAAGAAACTTTCCTGATGCCGTGTTCGGACGATATAATCCAACTGTTTTATTACTATAGCTTAGTTTGATTTTGGCGTGTCCTACAGGCTTTCCTTTTGTGTTGATTAATTTTCCTTTTAGAACGAATAAGCCTGTATTTTCAGTATCTGGTGTTTGAATTCTGAAAATATCAGCTCGACCATAGGAGCCTTTTCGGTACGATGCCATATAAGCTCTTTTCCCATCAGGAGTAGGCGTGAAATAAATATCTTCTTTCGTTGAATTAATAGGGAAACCAATATTTACGGGTTTGTTCCAATGTCCATTTTCAAAAGTTGATTTGAAAATATCGAATCCGCCCATTGTTTTATGTCCTTTTGAACTAAAATAAAGGGTTTTCCCATCGTGGTGAATGAAAGGAGCGTCGTCGTCGTATATTGTGTTAATATTGGGGCCAAGGTTTTGCGCAGGTCCCCATTGACCATTAGGTAATTTTTTTACACTATAAATATCCATTTTCCCATAACCGCCAGGACGATTACTTGAGAAATAGATGGTTCTGCCATCAGCTGATACTGAAATGTGACTTTCTTTACTAGGTGAGTTGATGTCAGAATGTAATTTTTGTGGTCTAGTCCAGTTGGTACCGTTTAGTTTACTTACATAGATATCACCGCCATTGGACTCATTGTTGTTGTAATAGCCTGCTTTATATACGTAAATTTCCTGACCATCAGCTGATATCGAGATTGATGCATCGTGATCTTTTGTATTCAGTATACTGATCCCTTTGGGCTCTGTCCAAACGCCATTCACTTGATGTGAAATATAAATATCTTCAAAAAATTGTCCGTCTTTATCAACTTTACTACCAGTACCATTACGTCTTGAAGTAAAAACCATGGTTGTTTCATCGGCAGTAACACCGGGGCTATGTTCAGCATATTCGGTGTTGATTAAGTTTCCCAGATTTTCAACGGTGATATTAACCGGATGTTCGGTGAGTTGAAGTGCGTTTCTGCAAATTTCAAGTTCATGTTCAATATCAGCGATATATTCCGCATCGTCACGAGGAACCAGGTTTAGCAGATTGTTATAGGTTCGTATCGCTTTGCTGAACTGATAGTTGATGTGATATGACTTCCCCAGATTGTAGTAGTAATCCAGGGGGATATTGTTTTTCGATTTGCTATATCGAATCGCTTTTTCGAGGTATTCTGTTGATTTTTCTTTTTCTGATTCGAGGTTAAAATAGCAGACGCCCAGCATATTGTTGAACTCAGGATTTTTTCGATCGCCTAGTAACAAGTCATATAGAATCGGGGCAGCATCGCCGTAATTCTTGTTGGCAAAATACATTTCTGCCATTTTAGTTTTCTTTCGCTTGCTTGTTTTATCTGAGCTTGAAAGAGAATAGCTTGCGTAACTGTTATTGACACCAATTGCTATAATTATAAAGAACAGAAACGTTCTTAAAAGTTGAGTGGATGTTTTTTTGTGAATTCCAGAATTCAACTTCATCATATTTTTAAATATTATAGACAATTAATTATCATATAAAATGAGAGAATTGTGTTTTTTTATAAATCTCAAAGCTGAGAATCTATTAAGCGAATTTGATGGATATATTGAGGATTATCCCTTTAAAATTCACTGAATAGTTACGAACTGATTTTATTAAAAGAAACACTTCTAGCACTTGTGACAAGCCTCGTGGGCACTGAACAATGCAAGATATAAAAAACTTTGATTTTTTTGCATAAAAAAAACGCAGAAATCAGAATCTGCGTTTTCTTTTGATAAATAATGTATCGTATAATTTCTGAGAATAAAATCTAGAATACCTGGCTTGTGTCAAAATTTTCAAGATTTTCTGCAACTCGTTTTAAGAATAAGCCTCCTAAACCACCATCAACAACTCGATGATCGTATGATAGCGAAAGGACCATAATATGTCTGATACCTATGGTGTCACCCTGAGGCGTTTCAATTACAGCAGGTTTTTTCTTGATTGCACCCACAGCTAGAATAGCAACTTCGGGTTGATTAATAATTGGTGTACCTGTTGTACTGCCAAAAGCACCCAAATTGGTAATTGTAAAAGTACTTCCCTGAATATCATCCGGCTTCAGCTGATTCGTTCTGCCACGATTAGCCAGATCGTTCACCGACTTTGTTAATCCAATTAAATTCTTTTCATTCGCATCCTTAATAACAGGAACAATCAGGTTACCATTGGGAAGGGCAGTGGCCATACCAATGTTGACAAAGTTTTTACGAATAATTTTATCCCCATCAACAGAAACATTAATCAATGGATAGTCTTGAATAGCCTTGCAAACAGCTTCTACAAAAATTGGCGTATAAGTCAATTTTTGGTTATGCTTCTTCACAAAATCATTTTTAATCTTATCTCGCCATTGAACAATTGGAGTCACGTCAACATCGATAAAAGAAGTAACATGTGCTGATACCTGCAGAGAGTTGGTCATGTGTTGAGAAATAAGTTTTCTCATGCGATCCATCTCAATTATTTCAACGTTTTGCCCTGTATAAGAAACGTGTTCGGTTGGAGCAGCAGCTTGAGGTGTAGTTATTTTTTGCTCTGTAACGATTGGCTTAGGTGTTGCAACTTTACGATCTTCGATATATTGCAGGATGTCTTTTTTTGTAATGCGTTTAGCCTCGCCGGAACCAGCTATCGAGCTGAGTTCTTCGTTTGAAATATTTTCAGCTTTAGCAATCGTACGTACAAGAGGTGAAATGAAATTGCCATTTTCGGTTTTGGCTTTCATAGGTTCATTACTGACTTCTGGTTCTTTAGCCAGTGAAATATTTAATACATTTTCTTCGATTGGAGCTGCCTCTTCAGTTGTGGTTGTGGGTGTATCTTCAATGCTTTCGCCCTCAGAAGTAATTATGGCAACTAAATCACCAACCTTAGGTACATCCCCTTCTTCAAATAATATTTTTGCAATAATTCCACTGGCTGGAGCAGGAATCTCTGAGTCAACCTTATCGGTTGCAATTTCCATGATTGAGTCTTCTTCTTCAACAGAATCACCTTCTTTTTTAAGAAGCTTAGTAATTGTCGCTTCAATGATACCTTCACCCATTGCAGGAAGGAAGATTTCGAATTTAGCCATATTGATTTTGTTTAGTGTTTGTTTATTTAGTCTAAATAGAATGCAAATTTAATTAAAAAAGAGTAAAAGACAAGTATGTCTGATTAGTAATCTCTATCTACTTTTCTTAATTCTCAATTGATTTTTTCTATATCATAAGAATTTGATTCTTTCTTGAAGATAAGCTTTCTATTTGAAATAAATAAGTTTGCTTACTGACCTAAAAAATACGAAATAATGAGTGATGGACCATTATAAACTCTTATCAAAAGGCATTCTGTTGAGAAGCGATCGGCCAAGTGTGATTTCATCGGTGTATTCCAACTCATCGCCTATGGATATCCCTCGGGCAATGGTTGTCACCGGAACCTCATGTGGTTTCAGTTTTTTATAGAGATAGAAATTGGTTGTATCGCCTTCCATTGTTGTGCTCAGAGCCAGAATAATTTCAGTTAAATCTTCATGCTCGGCTTTTTCAATCAGGGGTTGAATGCGTAAATCACTTGGGCCAATACCATCCATCGGCGAAATAATACCTCCTAAAACATGGTAAATGCCATTGTATTGTTGTGTGCGTTCTATTGACATCACATCACGGATACTCTCGACCACACAAATGGTTGATTTGTCTCGCTTGGGATTGGCACAAATATCACAGATATCAGTGTCGGAAATATTAAAACACGATTTGCAATGTTTCACCTCGTCACGAAGCTGGATGATTGTGTTTCCAAATTTTCTGACTTCATCTTTGTTTTGATTCAATAAATGCAAGACGAGTCTTAAAGCTGTTTTACGTCCAATCCCAGGGAGTTTTGAGAATTCAGCAACGGCGTTTTCTAAGAGTTTTGAAGGGAAATTATCGTAGTTCATGTTTGTGTTTAGAATCCGGACTTGATGATTATATCCGTCATGTATTTTTTATTATTAGTTCAAATGTAAGGAATTATCGGCAGTATTTGTTCGGGTGAATTCGAATTCCATTCTAAAGCCTTATCGTTATGATGATAATAATTTCTATTTTTGGCAGGTACTTTTAAACGCTCTTTATGTCTCCATTAAATATCATCTTTGTAGTTGTAGGCTACTTTTCACTTTTGCTATGCATTTCTTATTTTACTGGCCGAAAAGCTGATAATCAGGCTTTTTTTTTAGGGAATAAACAATCGCCCTGGTATGTGGTTGCCTTTGGTATGATTGGTGCCTCTCTGTCGGGCGTTACTTTTATTTCGGTTCCGGGATGGGTGAAATCAACAGAGTTCTCATACATGCAAATGGTTTTGGGCTATATGCTGGGTTATATTGTTGTGGCGAATATCCTTTTGCCCTTGTACTATCGTTTGAACTTGACTTCGATATATACCTATTTGGATCAACGGTTTGGTCGTGTATCCTACAAAACAGGAGCCTCTTTTTTCCTCCTTTCACGAACGATTGGTGCTTCATTTCGATTGTTTTTAATGGCTAATGTTCTTCAGATTACAGTGTTTGATGCCTGGCATGTTCCCTTTGCGCTGACGGTTCTTCTAACAATATTGCTAATTTGGCTTTATACGTTTAAGGGGGGTATCAAAACCATTATTTGGACAGATAGTTTACAGACTTTGTTTATGCTGCTTTCCGTTGGGATTAGTATTTATTTGATTATGGATAAGCTTGATTTAAATGTATCAAGCGCACTAAGTTCTATAAGAGATAGTGATTATGGCAAGGTGTTCGAGTTTAAGGATTGGGCAAGTAAACAGCATTTCCTGAAGCAATTTTTTACGGGAGCTTTCATCACTATTGTGATGACTGGGCTCGATCAGGATATGATGCAAAAGAATTTAAGTTGTAAGAATTTGGGCGAGGCTAAAAAGAATATGTATTGGTATGGCTTTGCTTTTATACCAGCTAATCTTCTGTTTCTGATGCTTGGCGCTTTACTTTTATTGTTTGCACAACATCAGGGAATCGCAATTCCTGAGCGAGGCGACGACCTTTTCCCAATGCTGGCAACCCAACATCTTGGGCCAGTGGTTGGACTTTTCTTTTTGGTTGGTTTAATGGCGGCAGCTTATTCCAGTGCAGATTCAGCTCTCACATCCCTAACCACTTCTTTTACGGTTGATATTTTGGGTGCTGACGAAAATGATGAAGTAAAAACGAAGAAGCTACGTGGTCGATCTCATCTTCTGTTCTCCTTCATTTTACTACTCGTCATCTTAATTTTTAGAGCTATTAATGATGAATCGGTCATTTCAGCCATCTTTACAGTTGCCGGCTATACCTATGGGCCTTTGTTAGGTTTGTATGCCTCTGGCTTATTTACTTCTATTCAGGTAAAGGATAAGTGGGTGCCCTTAGTGACCTTGCTTGCTCCAATTTTGTGTTACATATTCTCACAGAATTCGATGGATTGGTTTGGATTTAATCTGGGGTTTGAATTACTGATGTTGAATGGACTTTTAACTTTTATTGGTCTTCTGGTGATCAGGAGAAAGACGGTTAAAGGTTAAAGGTTAAAGGTTAAAGGTTAAAGGTTAAAGGTGTGGAATTTGAATATTGCTTTTTATCACATCATCATGTTATTGCATTAACTTATCATCACCTCAATTAATCCATTCAGGTAGTTTTTTTGATTTGGGTTTACGTCCGTAAAAGAAGTCGTCCAAAGGAGCAGCAATCCGTCTGAAAAGTGGCGAGTGTTTAATTCCAAATCGAATTGCATTATGCAATAAATTATCAGGATGTGAGTAGGGGCAAGTTGCCATGCAGCGACCACAATCGGTACCCGCTTTGCACCAATAGGTAAAACAGGATTCGGAATTGATTTGCCATCTTTTTACGCCATCAATCATTTTAGGAGCATCCGATGAAATGGATTTGCTTGGACATACGTCTGCACATTTCTTGCAGTTTAAACAGAAGTCAAGCATATAATTCAATTTTTTTCGATCTTTTGTTTTTAAGGGGAATTCTGTTGTAACCACTCCCAGTCGAACTCGGGGGCCTTGTTTGGGTGTTATCAGTAAGCCCATACGCCCAATTTCGCCCAAACCTGCATCGCGGGCAACCAGTGGACAAACAACTTGATAATTACCATCGATATGTGCTCGTGCAGAATAGCCCAGATGTCTGAGGAATTCGGCAATTTGAATAGCTATGCGTCCCGAATCGAGATATTGTTGTGCAGACTCCATCACAATGGATGCTTGTGGGGCCGCCTGAACCATTTCTTCATTCATCTCAACAGTGAAGGCAATGGCATGGCTATGCGTGTTGTGAATTTCATTTCCATATTCGTCTCCTCGTCCCTTGTGTGAATAGAGATGGTAGTCTTTTAGTTCACAGAAACCTATATCTAAGGCTCCAAGCTTCTTGCCCCATGTTTTCAGGAAAGAACTTATTTTTTCAGAATCTGTTTCGGTACGTGATGGATTGACTTTGCCATCAACCGCTTTTTTAAATTGCCCGACAGTAAAAAAGCTGGCATGTGCTGCTGCAAAAGCAAAGGTGTGATTGAACAGAGAATTTTTAGAGCACAAGCCTGCCTCTTTTCTGAAAGCATTGTCGAGCTCTTCTTTTTCAGGATATTGGGTGTAGTAATCGTTATAGTTTTCACTACCAATAACCAATTCATTGCGCGAAAACATCACGTTTCTTTCATCAATCTTACTTAAGGGAATTTCGTCACAAATGGCTTTGGACGTTTTAAAAGGATAGATAAATAAGAGCCCAGTTAGGATTATATCGACCAAAAGAATTAATGCCAAAATATTAAAATTATAATACCACGCGATGAAATAGGGGATGGGTAGTAATAAACCAATGACGAGGGATCTGAATGCGGCTTTCTTTTCGTTTTCCAGATAAAAGACCGTGGCACTATACAGGAATATAAGGGTGAAACTGATTGAACTAATCAGACAAAACAGTGTTGAAAGATCGAAAAGCTTATCCATTTATGTTGAGTATTTAAAGGAGTTTTTGCTTAAAAATTTATCTTCCAAGATAGGCTAATTTCGTCTTTTTGTATTGGCTGAATATAAGTTTAGAATGAATAAAAGAAAGCCTCATTTTTGGTGAGGCTTTCATTGTATTGAGATATTTTAAAATCTAGAATTGATAAACGAATGCATTTATGCTCATACCTGCACCTACCGATGCAAACACCGCATGATCGCCTTTTGTGAACTGATGCCCTTCGAGTTCTCCTCTGGCAATCATATCGTATAGAATAGGCACTGTAGCAACCGAATTATTCCCCATTTTTTTAATGATCATTGGCATGATATCATCGGGAATCTGGCGTTCACCATACAATCGGAACAGGCGTTTAGCTATGGCTTCGTCCATTTTTTCATTGGCTTGATGAATCAGTATTTTTTTGATATCCTTTAATTCCAGTCCTGCTTTTTCAATACATTCTTTTACCAATTGAGGCACGTTCGAAATAACGTATTCATAGATCTTGTGGCCATGCATTTTGATATAGAAATCACGATCGCGGTTTTGAAAATCGGGATTGTGTGAAGCTCCGGACCACAACAGATAGGCCTCATTTAAAGTGTCCGTTCTTACCGAATGAGATAAAATTCCGGTTTCACTTTCACTCTCTGTAGCTTCGAGTATGGTTGCTCCGGCACCATCGGCATAAATCATACTATCTCTGTCGTGTGGGTCGCAAACTCGGGATAAGGTTTCTGAACCAATTACCAAAACTCTTTTGGCATCACCCGACTTGATAAAGTAGTTGGCCTGAATCATGGCTTGTACCCAACCCGGACATCCAAAAAGAATATCGTAGGCTACAGTCTTCGGGTTTTCAATTTTGAGTAAGTGTTTCACACGTGCGGCCAAGCTTGGCATTAACTGTGGCGCGACTGTATTGGCCGAGACATCACCAAAATTATGAGCGACTAATATGTAGTCGAGACTTTCTTTATCAATTCCTGATGATTCTATAGCTCTGCTAGCAGCAATAAAAGCCAGATCTGATGCTTTCTGATCTTCGCGTGCATAGCGTCGTTCAGCAATTCCAGTAATGTTGTAGAATTTCTCTAGTGTTTCGTGTGTGGTTTTCCCATTTGACTCACCGTTTGCATCGTAAAATGTGTTTTGTAGGAAAACTTCGTTTTTGACTTCAACTTCAGGTATGCATCGACCTGATCCTATAATTTTCGAATATCTGCTCATCTTCTTTTTTTTATATTAGACTGAGTAGGGTGCACGAAAAAACTTTAAGGGAATACCTTAAAGTCAGCTGAATACGAGTATGAAATGGATCTCTAAAATAGAGCCTTTTGTTAGAGTAGTTGCGGCTAAGATAGAAATTTATTTATAAATACGATTTTTCGCACAAAAAAAACGCAATCAGGATTTGATCGCGTTTTATTCGCTTTGAACTTAATTTTATTTTTTTAACAGCTCATCTTTTAATCTTTTATCGACGGGATTAGTGCCTAACCAAATTCCCCAAAGTGCTTGTTTAAAAGCGAGACCTTTAATCTTTGCAAGTTCTTTCCCATTTTTAGAAATTGCTGTTCCCGATTCAGGTATGTAAGAAAACTGGAATAAATCCTTTTTCTCAACACCTTGCTTAAATACATTTAGGAAAGCTTCTATTTCGTTTTGAATAGTCTCAGGTTTGCCTTGTGTCGATTTTTCAAAGCCTTCACGAATGGCTTTGTCCATTTTTTCAGCCGTGATTAATCCGGAGATGATGCTCAGACGCACAACAGCTGTTTCATCGCTGGAAACAATATGTCTTGCATCTTGTTTTGTATCGGAAATAAAAAGGCCCAGAGTGTACATATCCATCCATAACTTCACGCGTGTTCCTGTTCCTTTTAAAAGAAGTTCCTGGTTATTGATGCTTATTTTCTTAGGGAAAATTTCAGCTTTGTTTTGCGAAATTGAATTGAGGCTAAATAAAGCCAAAACGATGGGTATGATTATCTTTTTCATATGGTTTTGCTTTCAAAATCCACAATTCAAGTGGATGATTGGGTTAAAAAATCAGTTTTTAACTGTAAAAGATTTTGGCGTAGCACAAATAAAATGTGGCAACAATATTGACCAGATAATTTAGCCAAAGCGGATATTGGCGTTTCCCGGATTTTAAGTCCCCTTCGAGGATATAGATGAAAGTAAAAAGAACGCCAAAAGCCCACATCAAAAGAAAAGACCAGTTGAAACTGCTCACATCTTTTGTTTCCCAGGTTTGAACAACTTGTGGAATGACACCTATACTTAGTATGATATTTCCAAACCAGCCCAGTGATTTAAAGAAGCTGATTTTTTTGAGTAATTTCTGCATAATTGTTTTCAGTTCTTAATAAGTAAAAACAATATTACGAATATTCTCATTATAAACTAAGCAAGTAATTAATTATTGATTCGTTAAAGAGCGTATGTCTTTCATGGTTGACTTTGATTGCTAAATGTTTGGTCCTTGCCATATTGCCTGTATAGGTTTTGTGTAATACGCCAAAACCAGCGGCATAACCAGTAAGATAGAACTTAGTGAGTATTTGCTGAATACCTAAAGCAAGGAAGGCTCCATTAAAAAGGAAAGTAAAAGAACCTTCGAGTACTTTGCCACAATACATTTGTCCAGACCCGGGAATAAAACGAGATAAATTCTCTGCTTTTTCAATGGATTTTAATTTGGGTAAATTCTTTTTCGAATACAAAGAATCAATTTTTTGAAGAGCAAGTGTTTTGTTATTGACTTCATTCGTATTGATGTATTCTTTGGCTAATTCTTCAGCCATGTCCCATTTTTTCAATTCATTTAAAATGAAAATCTCCACCAGAAGGGTTTCTTTGGGTAGATTCTTATTCTTGAGTTTATGTCTGAGTTGACTGATTTGTATCTGGGCCTTCTGTATTTGATTATCGAGGTAATAGCATAGACTCAGTTCTTTTTTAATTTGGGCATAACGATCCGGAGTTTCATTATAAAGACGAATTCTTTCAAGTGTTTTACATGCTTTTGTAAATTTAGAAAGCTGCTTGTAACATTGTGCTTTTTGATATAAAATGTCAAGCATTTGAGTCTGATCGGACGAAAAATACAGGAATCGCTCGTATTCTATGGCAGCTAATTGATAGTCTCCATTAGAA